>JBEKCL010000151.1:0-8542 GCA_050014895.1 Dehalococcoidia bacterium | reverse complement strand
TTGGCAACGTTCGCGCACCCGATCAGAAGCACGATGACCACCGCAGCCAGCAGAACCAGCAGAACCGGACGGATGTCACCGACGATATACTCATGTAACGGTAGAAAGCTCACGCCGGTCTTATCGTTGGAATCCGGATATTCTTTCTCCAGCCGTCGGCCGATCGTATCGAGTTCCGCGCGGGCCTGGTGCACAGTCATTCCGGGCTTCAACCGCGCCCAGACGTCAAGATAATTTCTGTCCCTGGGATTGGCAATCAGACAGATAGGACTATGACCTACAATCGCAACTGAAAGGACCCCGACGTTGCCGAAAGCATGAAATAATGGAAGCGGGCAAAGGAGAATATCATCCCACGGTTTAAAGTGCGCACTCCACCATGTGGTTATTTGCATGCCTGTGCAAATACCCGCCATGTGGTTGCCAACCGCAGCCTTTGGAACACCCGTGGTGCCGCCGCTGAAAAGTATCCAGGCCGGGTCATTCGGCAACACCTTAATATCAGGCCGTTTGGCGCCGGAGTGTTTCTTGATCAGGTCAACGAACCAGAAATCGCCCGCTGCTACTTTATCGAGATAATGACCTTCTTTTTTCTCCTTAAGAAGGGTAAAAGCGATCTTCAGCATCGGCTTCAGGTAGTCCTTGACGCTGGTAACTATAACTTTCTTCACTTTTGTGCGTGGCTGGATGGCTTTGAGAGCTTTGTAGAACGGAGTGAGAGTGACTGCTATCTCTGCCCCGCACTCATTCAGAGTATGAACAAGCTCGTTTTCCGTGTACAACGGGTTTATGCCGGCAACGATGCCGCCCAATTTCCAGGCTCCAAATTGTGCGATGATAAATTGCGGACAGTTGGGGAGCATGATGGCTATCCGGTCACCTTTCTTTAAGCCCATGGATGCCAGTGCAGCTGCCATGGCATTGGTGTAGGCCTCTATTTCGGCATATGAGAGATATCGTCCCATAAAAATGATCATGGGATGCTTCGGTTTTTTCGTTGCAGTTTCAGTGACGAGGTCCAGCAGTGTCTTCTGGGGATATGGCTCCAGTGTATGGGGAACTCCAGGGTCATAGCTCTTGAACCATGAATAGTCTTCCATTGAAAGCCTCCCTCATTTTTGAATTACTTTATATCGTAATTGGTGCTGGTCAGTTTCAGATGTGCATACTATTCAGTAATACTAGTGAGTACAGCGATGGAGTATTTTACACCACCTCGTCCAGCCGTTGTCAAAATGGCAGGCCCTGTCGTCAGGTTGCCGGGTGCAGGGCCGGACATTGACAGAATGTGTCATTAATCCGTATGATTGTCGTTAACTAATTAGTTATACCTGCTGGTACTACCGCTGGGGTTTTACACCTACCGGGTGTATGTGCACCGGCTTACCTTGGATGAACCAGACGGACATTTTATGGAGGGTATCCGATGGACTGAAGTGTCTATCTGCTAGTTAAGATTATCAATGAGCCATTATATTATGTGGTTGGTGTGGTGCGCAAAATGAATTCAGAGAGGTTGAATCCATGGAAAAGCATGACGTTCTAATTATTGGAGGCGGCCACAACGGGCTCGCAGTAGCGGCTTATCTGGCAAAATCAGGGCTTGATGTCTGCGTGATCGAACGCCAGGATATAGTCGGCGGAACTGTTGCCACCAGGGAATTGACCTTGCCTGGATTCAAGCATGAAGTCGGAGCGTACATGCACGGCTTAATTCAAGCCAATCCTTTGATACGGTTGGATGAATTGGGGCTTAAATCCAAGTATGGCTTGAAGTATATATACCCGGAGAAGATGTTTGAGGCCGTGTTTCCGGACAATCGCACAATGTGTTTTTACCGCGATCTCGAAAAGACATGCGAGTCGATCGCCCAATTCTCTCCAAAGGACGCCGAATCATACAGGTCTTTTTACAAAGCCTCTAATAAAATGTTGAAAATTGCTTCTGTGGCCATGTTTACGCCTGTGCCCAAGTGGGGAGCTATGATGGCGTTCCTTGATGCCAGTGATGAGGGAAGGGAATTCACAAGGACGATTATGTCCAGTTCGGCTGAAATCACCGATGAATGGTTTGAGAATGAAGCAGTTAAAATAGCCATAACCCGGTTTGCTTCGGAAATGATGATAAGCCCTTATGAAGTGGGCACTGGAAACGCCATGTTCTTTGCATCAAGTTTGCATACGGGTGGATATGGACTGGTTGAGGGGGGCTCGGGTGGTCTTAGCATGGCACTGGCGGCTTGTATTAGAGATAACAGGGGCACGATAAAGACATCCAGTCCTGTGAAGTCGATTAAGGTCACAGGCGGAGAAGCGAAGAGTGTTATTCTTGAAAATGGCGAAGAGATAGCTGCGGCGAAGGCGGTCGTATCTAATGTAAATGTCAGGCAATTGTTCCTGGATATGATTGATCCGTCAACCTTGTCTCCTGAGTTTACGGGCAGAGTGAAGAAGATCAGGCCGTCGGCCTTCTCGGCCATGAACATTGCGATTGCAACCAAGTCCTCGCCCACTTTCAAGAGCGGTAATAAATGCGATGCCATGTTTACGGAAATAAATCCATGGATTGATGAGTACCGGCGTATATTTGAGGAGTTTAACCGTGGAATTCCCAGTGCGGGTATGCCGCTTATAGCTGTGCCGACAGTTTATGATGCAACACGTGCTCCAAATGGACAGCATACTGTGTATCTGTACCATTATGAGCCGTATAACTTGCGTGACGGCGGCGCGGCTAAATGGGATGGTATCAAGGATGATATTGCGAAAAAAATTATCGAGGTATTAAGCCGTCATATTGACGGCCTGAACAGCGAAAATATACTGGGCATGAAAGTCTTTAGCCCTCTTGATATAGAACGATATAACCCCTCAATGCAATCGGGTGATATTATGCATATTTCTTCATCAATTGCGCAGTCGTACGGCAACAGGCCCATAGGAGGCTGGGGGCAGTACCGGACACCGATTAATAAGCTGTATATGTGTGGGGCCAGTACACATCCAGGAGGTGGTGTCACCGGTGGAGGTAGGGCGGCAGCCCTGCTGATCATGGAGGACCTCGGAATTGACTATAAAAAGGTGGTAGGTAAATGAGTCAACCAAAGCCGCTGAAAAGCCTGAGGATTTATACTCAGGATGGAAACGAGGTATTGAAGGTCTACTCCATTAAACGGGAAAAGGACAACCTTATCATGGATTGTAAGGTGCTTGACGCTATGAGGATGGATGTGATGATTACACCAGAGGAAGTATTCGATAATTTCGGCATGCTTGTTAAGGCTGTCGTACCCTATTTATTACTACTCCCTGTGTTGGCTTTGAAAAGACTATTTAAACCGCAACCACAGAACAAGACTATCTGAAAAGAAACGACAATAAAGAAGCATTACGTCGATATAGGGCAAACCATGATCTTCTTACAGGGTTCTTCTTTCCATCTCAGCAGATCATGCTGATAGATCTATTGAATGGCATTTAATACAAGCAGACGAAATATCTAAAATTAGATGAAAAATTCTGTCTATTGTATACTTATATATCATTAGGCATATTCCCCTTGGGGAATCCCAGAGTTTTTTAGTGACCTTTTTAGTAATGGCATGGTATATTTTGTGCTGCTTCATCTAATTCGATTTACCTGATGAAGCCTTGAATGAAAGATTGCTTTCTGCAATCGAAATTCTGCTAATAAAATTTTTCAAGTCGTTTACCTAATCAGTGGGTGCCTCTGATACGTGATGAGGCATCGTGAAATACTATCCTGATTCTGGATGGAGGCAGCAAATGAGCTTAAAAGATAAATGTGCTATTGTCGGAGTCGGCTATACTCCCCAGGGAAAGTTGCCCGACTGGACCGTGAGGGGAATGATGTTGGAAGCGGCCAGAAATGCAATTGAAGATGCAGGACTGACCGCCAAGGACATCGACGGCATCATTTTGGAACCGTGCGGTGTTGAAAGAGCAATCAATAACACACTTCATTTTCATCTGCAGGAGGACCTGGGCATTGAAACCACCAGGTTTTGCGGCAACTACTATGTTATGGGAGCCACTGCTGGCTGCGCGATACAGTCTGCTGCGATGGCGATCGATGCCGGCCTGTGCAACACAGTCCTTTGCGCATACGTTGAAAAATCGGCCAGCGCACCCAGTGTTCCCTATCGGAGCTTTGTATCAGCGAAATCCTCATCAGCGGGTCCGACAGCCAATCCGACTTATGGCCTGATCGGCCCGATGCCCTACTACGCCATGATGACCAGGTTCCATATGCTTAAATACGGGACGACCAGCCGGCAATTGGGCGAAATAGCCGTGACCTTCCGCAAACATGCCAGCATCAACCCGATAGCCCAGATGCGCACCCCGATAACCATTGAAGACCACCAGAACTCGAGGATGATAGTGGACCCACTCCACCTGCTGGATTGTTGCCTCGTTTCCGACGCTGCCCGGGCGATAATAGTCACGTCAGCCAAAAGGGCCAGGTCCCTTAAAAAGCCGCCCATCTATATCATGGGCTTCGGCCAGGGTTTTGTAATAAATGACCTGAAGGTCAGGCCTGACCTGACTTCCACCGGGGCCATACCTTCCGGCCAGTGTGCCTTCAAGATGGCTGGGATAACGCCCAACGACATCGACGTACTCTGGCTCTATGACGCCACCACATTTACGGTAATCGCCCAACTGGAAGAGCTGGGGTTCTGCAAGCCGGGTGAAGGAGGACCCTTCGTTGAAAACGGCAGGCTTTCAATCGGCGGTGAGTTGCCTACCAACACGTCAGGTGGAATGCTTTCCGAAATCTACATACAGGGTTGGACAGGCATACCCGAGATCGTGCGCCAGCTAAGAGGCGAGTGCGGTGAACGCCAGGTCAAGGGCGCTGAGATCGGTCTGGTTACAGCCGAAGGCGGCATCATGAACGCCCATTCAACCACTATTTTAAGGAGATAAATATGTCCAAAATAGACAAACCGCTGCCGGAAATAACCGCTGATAAAAAACCTTTCTGGGAAGCTGCCAACAGGAACGAACTATTTCTCATGAAGTGTGTCGACTGCGGGCAATACCGTCACCCGTTGTACTCGGGAGACAGCTTTATGTGTCCGCACTGCAACACAACCAAACCTCCTGAGTGGGTCAAAGCCACGGGTCACGGAAAAATATTAACGTGGACAGTGATATACAGGGCCTTTCACCCGGCCTTTGCCGAAGAAGTACCTTATATAGCAGCGGTCGCTACACTGGACGAGGGTGTAAGAATGACCGCCAACCTGCGCGGCGTGAAACCGGAAGACGTCAAAGGTGATATGGAAGTAGAAGTCTTTTTTGAAAAACTCACTGAGGATATTAATTTGCCCCAGTTTCGTCCCAGAAGCGAAGTCTAATTAGCTAATATCTGTAGTCTTTTGCGCGTATACTGTTCGGAGTCCAGCAGTCTTACACATAATTTTAATGGTCAGGGTGTTCGTTAAATTTGCCTCTCCTCCCCAGTCAACCGTTATGGTAAAATAAATATTAAATATAAAGTTGCCGTTGCCTAAACAAAAATGCCAATTTGTTCGTTATATTAGTAATTGCATCATTTTTCAATAAATAATTTTAAGGGGGGGTATGAAAACGTATAATCGTACGGATGCGCATCAATTGATGGCTATTATTACTTGCGAACAAAGTGATGGATACCTAAAAAATTGGGCAAGGGAAAAAATCCGGGAGTCTGAAGCACATAAAACCGGTGATATTGTTAGCAAATTCAAAATGAAACCAAAACAGGATTTGAGCAGAGATTAAGTAGTTAGTTGTCTTACTCCGCAATATCCCTAGCATCAAATGACCCCTTTGAGTCTAATAAACAAGAGCCATTTAGCTTGTCCTGGCATAATAACTTAGTACATTCTGATAATCTCCTATTTTGGACACCTGAAAATATAGCGCAGACTCGTTATTTAATATAATCTCAACAATTCCTTAACTTTGTGTGCTCAGAGTCATGAGCCAACCATCCTGCCGTATGACAAGCATCATTTTTGGTCGGTTATCTTAATCACGGTGACCTGCCATCTTCTGTGATTTCCTGCACTATCGTCAGAACGATTCGCCCTGTAAGCTTTTAAGCAATACGAAAAGCTGGAATTATCATAGCTTGAATTTGCTGTAGGGCAAGGGTTTTCTCGCCGGTCACAGGGTTGTGTCTTCATGCAAGCAAATGTGTATGGGGAAGAATTTCACGTTTATATTGGATGCGCTTGTTAAACACGTCACGAAAAAAATGGCTTACGCACGGTAAAGTTCGGACACTTATTATAGCTGTCTGCATGGGATTGATTTCAATGCCGCTTATAATGACGCCGGTAATTGCAGATCCACAGTCCTACGAACGAAGTTTGCAATGGGTCACGATTGATAAGCCCGGCCTGGACGGCAATATCGTGATACATCCGTCGGATGTTACCGACATTGCTCTCGGCAGCAGCGTGTTCTATGCCAACGATTATAACCATTCAAAGCTATACCGTTCAAGGAACGGCGGTATGCGCTGGGAAGAAATAAGCAGTAACAGCGGATCCGGATCCTTGAAGGGGAAGGGAGCCACGCTGCCGGTCACTAAAATGGCCATTGCTCCCGATGAAGCTGCCATAATTGCAGCAGCCGATAATAAAACAGGCCTTTATTTATCGGTAGACGGTGGGGTGACCTGGGGCGATACCTATTTTCCAGCGGATAATGCTATCCCGAGGATACAAGCACTGGCCATCTCCAAATGCTACGGCAGCCTTAACGAGCAGAGGGACATACTGGTGGGGACTGCCGATTTCGCCACTGGTAATGCGGGTGAGGTGTGGATGCTGCACCTGGGCAGTTCTATTCCCATGTGGAAAAACCTGAACATTGAAACAGGTGGCGCCGGGACGCAGGTATCCGCAATCGCCTTTTCTCCCAATTACACGTCGGATCAGGCCGTCGTAGCGATTGCTTCAAATATCAGTAGCACATATCTTTGTATAGGTAAGGTAGACTCGTCATCATTGGGAGGTGCATTGTGGAATGCTGCGACGAATTATGATCATTGTGGTTCTTATCCTATACCAATTTTTGATACACCCAATACCCAATCATCAGGAGACGGTACCGACGTAACCTTGATAGAGGCTGGCCTGGCATTACCCGACTCTTTTTCAGCTGCCACTAATGGATCCCACAAGCTGTATTGCTTCTATAGGGTTGACGCTACTCCGCCTCTTACGTTGCCTGGCGACACCAGCAACGTCTACCGCATTGATGATTCTTTTGGTACTAGTACTATGACGGTAAAGGCCTTAACCAACGGCGCCAGCAATCATCGATACAGCAGCGTTGCGCTATCGGGCACAACGGTAGTAGCGGGAGATAAAGAGTGTTACCCGGGCACTTTCACTACCGCCGTACGGATCGCGCCTAATTGCAGCGATACAAACCTCTCGTTTTCTTTCACCGGGTATCCTTACGGGCCGGGAAATGCCAAACTTGCCTGGTACTCAAACGCATTATATTGCGGCACAAGTGAAGACCCGCCTGTGTCTGCTAGCGACCCGCCTGACGAGAGCGGTTTTTCCATGAGCAGCGATAGCGGTTCACACTGGGCACAGATCTCGCTTATCGACACTATTGTCAAGATGGAAGATGTGGTAGTGGCATCCAGACCTCAAAGTATCTTTATGACTTCTACGGATAACGTCAGCCATGTGGAATCACTATGGAGAAGCGCCGGGGACCCGGTAGGTAAATATTGGGCGCGTGTTCTTGCTATTGATGTGCCGTCCGATAGCATCATAACCCGCATCAGCCCCCATTACAGGGATGACTATACGGTCTATGTATGCGAAGTCGGCCAGACCGGTGTCTCCGACAACAACAGCCTCTGGGTAAGCAATGACCGGGGTAATTCGTGGACTAAGTACATAGCACCTCCAGGAGTAATCGACATGGCAGTTGTCGATAAAAAGGTGTCCTTTATGGCTTTGCCAGGAGGATATATAGCGAAAACGGAAAACGGCGGTAATTATTGGAAAAATGCCATATCTTCGGAGCTCACTGACAATATTACCATGCTATCCTTAAGTGAGAACAATACCATTCTGGTGGGTGGTTCGATGGGGGACGTGTCCTACTCTCTGGACGGTGGAAAAAGCTACACACGTATTCCCAGGAACGTGGCGCAAAATGGCGCTGTGCAGGTAATTCCTGACTCCGAATTCAAGCAGAATAAATTAATATATGCGGGTTGCGGTAACTCCATTTACAGATGGATATTGGGTCAGAGCAGCAGTTGGGAAAATATAAGAACAATTGATGCCGCCAATAAAATCTCCGGTATGGCCTCAGTAGATGGAATCTTATATGGCTTATGGTATAACACCAATAACACGGCATTGGGAAGTGGCAGCGGTGCCGAGCGGTCTCTGACCCCAACGTTACCATTAGGTTCCATTGAATGGGACTCATTGAAAGCTAAGGCGGGGGAAGCGACATTTAATATCGATCCGACGTCTCTACGTTACAC
>JBEKCL010000150.1:0-8584 GCA_050014895.1 Dehalococcoidia bacterium | reverse complement strand
ACTTACGCGTTACTCAGCCGTTCGCCACTCCCTGATAAATCTTGCGAAAAATCAGGGCGTTCGACTTGCATGCATCAGGCACGCCGCAAACGTTTATCCTGAGCCAGGATCAAACTCTCTTATTAGTTTAGAACCTTCCTTCCACTATCCAGTTGTTAAGGTACCTCTTAGGGAAACAGCGTATATACTAGCATAGCTATTATAATGTGTCAACACACGTTCTATTGAAGGTAACTCTCCATTACAAAGCCACCATTAGAGCAAATAATTTTCATTGATCGAACTAATATCTTTTATTAACATGATTATTATAAAAAATAGGCATTAGGATTTTCAAGCATCCTTTACGTAATCAGTTCTCCCGTACAACTCACGTGTGGAAGAGCGGGCTGGGTAAGGGCTGTAGCGATCTTCCAAAATTGACCTAATTAAAACTTCGCAAATACATAAACAAATATTACCCGCTGCAACTCGTATGAATCCTTGACGGTTCGAGCGTAACACTGCTACAATTCGTCATTGTCCGTCAAAATTTCAGCGAGAATCGAGGTATTTAGATGCAACAATCTGGACCTGATAAAATTCGCAATGTCGCCCTCCTGTCACATTCCGGCTCAGGCAAAACTTCACTGGCTGAAGCAATGCTGTTCGATACCGGATCCATTACAAGAATTGGTAATGTTGCGGATGGTACAACCGCCTCCGACTATGATCCCGATGAAATCAAGCACAGAATAAGTATTAACCTGTCCATACTACCGGCAACCTGGAAAAATACCAAGATAAATATTATCGATACTCCAGGCTACCCGGACTTCGTGGGCGAGGTAAGAGCAGCTTTGAGAATAAGCGAGGCAGCGGTCATCCTGGTCTGCGCAGCATCGGGTGTAGAAGTCGGCACAGAGCAGGTATGGGGATATACAACGGATGCCAAGTTGCCACGTCTCGTTTATATAAATAAGATGGACCGTGAAAACGCTAATTTTGCAGTTACACTCGAACAAATCCAGAGTAAATTGAACCCAAGGTGCCTGCCCATTCAGATACCCATCGGTTCACAGAAAGCTTTTAAAGGTATGATCGATATTATTGCCAAAAAGGCATACGCGGGCGCGCCTGCAAAAGAGATCGAAATCCCGGCTGCAATGATGAAAGACGTGGATAGCGCTAGGGAGAAGCTAATCGAGGCAGTTGTTGAGATCAACGATGAAATAATGACCAGGTACCTCGACGGCGGCGAGATTACAACAGAAGAAATATATAAGTGTTTAAATGAATCTACACTTCAAGGAGCAGTTGTCCCGGTGCTTGCCGGCTCCGGCCTCACCAATAACGGCGCCGTAGCCCTGCTTGATGCAATTGTGGACTACCTGCCATCACCGGTTGCAGCAGGGCCAGTAAAAGCGACCAATGCTTCAGGCACTGAAGAGTCCGTTAAACCAGCCGCCGATTCTCCTCTAACCGCACTGGTGTTCAAAACAACAACCGACCCGCATGTAGGCAAGATCAGTTACTTACGCGTCTATTCCGGTGTTTTTTCCAGCAATTCACAGGTATGGAATGTTAATAAAAGCTCGGTAGAAAGGGTCGGACAAGTCTCCATACCCCACGGTAAGAACCAGGAGGCAGTCAACCAGGTTGGCACAGGAGATATCGGCATGGTTGTCAAACTGGCTAATACGGTTTCCGGAGATACGCTGGGAATTAAAGAACATGCATTGAAGCTGACACCCATTAAATATCCGACACCGATTTTAAGCAAGGCAGTATTTCCCAAGTCCAAGGCAGACCTGGATAAAATGAGCACAGGCCTGGCCAGGATTTGCGAAGAGGACCCCAGCCTGAAAACTCAGCGTGAAGCAGATATCGGAGAATTACTTCTAAGCGGCATGGGCGACACCCACCTGGAGATCGGCGCCAGCCGGCTGCACCGCAAATTCGGTGTGGAGGTCAACCTCGAAGTACCCAGGGTCCCGTACAAGGAAACAATCACGGTCCCTGTCGAGGCCGAGTATAAACACAAGAAACAGACCGGAGGACACGGCCAATACGGTCATGTACTCATAAGGATGGAACCACTCCCACCGGGCGGCGGCTTTGTATTCGAGGCAAAGGTAGTAGGCGGTTCCGTGCCGAAGAATTATATACCTGCGGTAGATAAGGGTATCAAGGAAGCACACATGGAAGGCGTGCTGGCAGGTAACCCGGCCGTTGACATGAAAGTAACGCTTTACGATGGCAGTTTCCACCCCGTGGACTCATCCGAAATGGCATTCAAGATAGCATCCGCCCAGGCATTTAAGAAAGGTATGTTAGACGGGTCTCCAGTGCTTCTGGAACCGATTATGCATATGACAATCACAGTACCGGACTCATTCACCGGGGACATTATCGGCGACCTGAATACAAAGCGGGCACGCGTGCTCGGCATGAATCCCAACCAGGGTTTAAATGTTATTCAGGCACAGGCGCCCCAGTCCGAGGTATTGCTCTATGCTATTGATCTGCGCTCTATGACGCAGGGCAGGGGTACATTCACAATAGCGTTCGACCACTACGAGCCCGTGCCGGCGCTCCAGACCCAGAAGATCATCGCCGCGCATAAGGCCGCGGCCGCAGCAAAGCAAGAATAAAGCGCTCCTATGGTTAATAAAAGGCCCTGCCGAAACGGCAGGGCCTTTTATTTATACTTTAATCAGTGGTCTATTACTGGAGCAACAGCTTCACTTTCGCTGTGAAAGCAGGAACGATGACTTTCCAGTCGCCAACCACACCGAAGCGTGCTTCTTTGAATATATTGGCTTCAGGATCCTTATTGATGGCAACGATGCACTTGGAGCCTGAGCAGCCGGACATATGCTGACTTGAGCCGGAAATAGCTACTGCAATGTAGAGCTCAGGAGCAATAATCTTGCCGGTGAGGCCCACCTGGATAGAATCAGGTACCCACTTGTTGTCACAAGGAGGCCTTGATGCACCAACTGCGCCCTTAAGCACCTTGGCAAGTTCCAGAAGCTCATTGCTGAACGGCTCGGGGCCACCTACACCACGTCCACCGGATACCACCACCTGGGCGTCCTCTATCTTAATACCGGTGACTTCTTCTTTGACTGTCTCAAGCACCTTGACACGTATTTTGGATGCGTCCAGAGATACGGCCAACGGTACAATATCGCCCTTTCTGCCGGCATCCGGCGCCAGAGGCGTGCTGGCCTTCTGCCGGACTGTGGCTACCTGGGGTAGCCCCTCAGTTGTAAAAATCGCCCTGGCATTGCCGCCATAAACCGGGCGGGTGCAATTCATTGCTTTGGAAGCAGCGTCAATGGCAAGTTCCAAACAGTCCATAACCGCTGCAACTCCCAACCTGAAAGCCAGGCGGGGAGCCAGATCACGTCCCAGGGATGTCTGTCCCATTAATATGATCCTCGGCGCCAGCTCGGCGACGGCTTTTTCCATGACCTGCATAAATGTGTCGGTCTGGTAATCCTTAAGCTGTGCATCTTCAGCGACACAAACCTTATCAGCGCCGGCAGCAACTGCAGCCTTGGCAATATCGCCAACTTTGTCGCTGATCAAAATGCAGCTAAGTGATTCTTTCAATTCATCTGCAAGACGCCTGCCTGCTCCAAGCAATTCAGCCGTAATCGGCAGTAATTTACCTTCCGCAAGTTCACCTACAACAAGAATACCTTTATTATCAGCCATTGTATCCTCCTATAATAATCCTGATAGTAGCGTTAAATTACCTTGTTATCGCGCAGTTTCTGTGCGAGCAAGGCTGCCGCTTCGGCTGGTGAATCAGCACTTACTATCTCACATTTGCCTTCTTTCACGGGCTGGAACAGCTTTACTATCTTTGCTTTCCTGGCTGCGGAACCGACCTTTGCAGCATCCAGACCAATATCAGCGGGTTTCCAGACGATAGGCTGCTTCTTACTGGCGGCCATAATACCCTTCAAGGTAGCATAGCGGGCTTCGCCGAGCTCGTTACTTACGGTGATGACTGCCGGGGCCTGCACTTCAAGTACCTGGTAGCCATCAGCGACGATTCTTTCTACCCTGACTTTCCCACCACCAATATCCTCCACCTTCTTGGCAACTGTCACGCTGGGGATGCCCAGAATCTCAGCAACACCGGTACCCACCTGTCCATCATCCCATTCAGATTCCTGCCTGCCGAAGAATATGAGGTCGAATTGCCCCACTTTCTTGATAGCAGCCGCAAGAGCGGATGCAACGGCATAGCTATCGCCACCTTCAAACGCCGGATCTTCAAGTAAAATCAACTCATCGGCGCCCATGGAAAGAGGCTTTTTGACAACATCACGGACCAGGCCATTACCAAGACTAATGATGCTTATTTTTTGGGTCTTGTCTTTGTCCTTTATGCGCAGCGCAGCTTCAACTGCCTGTTCATCATAAGGGCTTACAACGGGCTTGACTTCAGGTGGCTGGACCATCCTGTTATTTGCAGCGTCCAGTTTAAATGTGGATGGAGCTGCTTCCGGATCGAGTACCTGTTTACAGCAGACGATCATGTTCATGGTAGCAATTCACCCCTTTTTGATATTAGGTTAACAAAATTAACCAATCGGGAAGTTTACAATAAACCTATATCGTTGTCAAAACTCGAAATTACAATTTTCAGTACTCGATTTATGCCGGAAAGGTCTTTAGTCAGCTCGATCTTCGCCCCAGGTAAATCAGCCTCCACCGTACTTATAATCCCTTCCTCCTGCCCAACACCTATTTCGAGTAATACGGCACCGCCTGCCTCAATTTTACCTGCTGATTGCCTGATCAGTTCCTGAATTATTTCCGTTCCGTATTTTCCGCCATCGAGAGCTGCCCTGGGTTCATGCTTAGATATTTCAGGCGGCAGAAGCGCCAGATCAGACTCCTTAATATAGGGTAGATTTGCCACTACCATGTGCAATTTTTCAATTATTTGCTGCAGTAAATACCCTTTAGCTAATTTTATTCTGCCTTCAAGGCCGTGTTTCTGAATATTCATGGCAGCAACAGATAATGCATCTTCAGAAATATCTGTTGCATACACAGTTGAACCGGGTATATTTGCCGCCAGGGCAACAGCGATTGCTCCAGACCCGGTCCCCACATCAGCAATATTCATTACACCATGGTTTTTCCTGCGCCACTCCTTAGCGAATTTGATTGCCTCTTCTACCAGCACTTCCGTCTCCGGTCGCGGAATGAGCACCCTGCTATCAACATAGAAATCCATCCCATAGAACTGACGGCTGTTTACAAGGTAGGCTACCGGCACCCGGTTGATGCGTTTGTCCAGAAGGTCATCCATCCTATGTGTTTCTTGATCCGATAGGGTGCGATCAGACTGGGCAAATAACTGTGATACACTCAAGCCCAATACACTGCAAAGCAGTACTTTGGCATCCTCCACCGCCTCATCCAGGCCATGTTGTTTTAAAAGAGATGTGTACTGACGAAGCGCTTCACCAGCGTTCACAACTTGGCTTCCTGAAGTCTGCGAGCCTGTTCTTCAGTAGCAAGGGTGTCGATCAATTTATCCAGGTCTCCATCCATTATCTTTGGCAACCCATGCAACGACAGGTTTATCCTGTGATCAGTAAGCCTGTCCTGCGGAAAATTATATGTGCGTATTTTTTCCGACCTCTCGCCGCTGCCTATCTGTGACCTGCGCTCTTCCGTGACCTCGTCCTGCTGCTTTCTCTGCTCAATATCGTACAACCGCGACCGAAGCACTGACATTGCCTTAAGTTTATTGCGCAGTTGCGACCTTTCATCCTGGCAAACAGCAACTATCCCGGTGGGTATGTGGGTTATACGCACGGCCGTGCTGAGCTTGTTAACATTTTGCCCGCCGGCACCGCCACTGCGGAATATATCAATCCTGAGATCTTCCTGATTTATCTGCACGTCAATATCTTCGACTTCAGGAAGCACAGCTACCGTTGCAGTCGACGTATGTATACGCCCTGAAGCTTCAGTAACCGGTACACGCTGCACACGATGTACTCCCCTCTCATATTTCAGATGCCCGTATGCACCCTTTCCCTTTACCTCAAATATGACCTCTTTAAAACCGCCTGCTTCATTCTGATTGGAGTCTATGATTTCAATCTGCCAATTTTTTGTCTGGGCATAGCGAAAATACATGCGGTACAGGTCCGACGCAAATAAGGCCGCTTCATCACCCCCGGTACCAGCCCTTATTTCCACAATTGCGTCTTTATCTTCATTTTCATCCCTCGGTATAAGACTGATCCGCAATTCTTCTATAATTTTTTCTTGCGTTGCCTTCAACTCATTCAACTCGTCCCTGGCCATGGAAAGCATATCCTGGTCAAGGCCCTGGTCAATCATGGCCTGCGTATCTTCAATTGACTTCGAGACGTTTTTATACTGTTTATACTTATTTACCGTTGTTTCAAGAGTGGCACGTTCTTGTGATAACGTTTGCACGCGTTGAAAATCATTGTAAACTTCGGGCTGGCTTACAAGATCATTTAATTCTTCATAGCGCTTTAGCTGCGCTTCCAGTTTTTCAAACATAAGTCACACAAATCCTTTTAAATACGACTAAGATTATAGCATCGTGCTTTGAATGCACTCAACTAACGCTCAGAGTGGATAAGCAGCCCTTTGTGATATAATATCAAAGCTAATTCAAGCGCAGGGATGAACCTATAAACAGGATAAGAATATGAAATTAACCGCAGATGAAGTAAGACATATAGCTTTGCTGGCAAGACTGGGATTGAGTGATGAGGAAGTGGAGAAGTTCAGGAACCAGCTATCCGATATAATGGTGAACTTCGAAGCACTTGAACAGATTGATACAACAGGATTGCCGCCTACATCGCAATCAGTAAGCCTGGTAAACGTATTCAGGCCGGACGAGCCGCTTCCCTCACTGCCGGTAGCTGAAGTGCTGGCCAACGCCCCCGCAATGGAAGATAATTCTTTTAAAGTCAATGCCGTCCTGGAGTAGCAAATGAATCTTTTGAACGAACTGACAATTCACGAAGCGCATAAGCTTCTTAAAGAGAAGAAAATCTCCTCTTTGGAGCTTACCGAAGCTACACTGAAACACCTGCATAAGGTAGAGGACAAGGTACACGCCTGCACGACCGTGGTTGACGAGCAGGCCCTTAAGGACGCCAGGGCCGCTGACCAGGCCATCGCCGCAGGCAATATCAAACCTCTGACCGGCGTGCCGGCTTTGATCAAGGACGTTGTCTGTACAAAAGGCATACGCACTACCTGCTCCTCCAAAATGCTTGAGAATTTTGTCCCACCCTACGATGCCTGCGTAATTGAGAAACTCAAAGCCGCAGGTTATGTAATACTGGGCAAGACCAATATGGATGAATTCGCCATGGGCTCATCTACAGAAAATTCGGCTTTCTTTGTTACTCATAATCCCTGGAACCTCGATTGTGTACCCGGCGGAAGCAGCGGAGGTTCTGCTGCGGCTACAGCCATAGATGAAGCAATGTATACATTAGGATCCGACACAGGTGGAAGCATCCGCCAGCCGGCAGGATTCTGCGGCGTCGTGGGACTGAAGCCGACCTATGGAAGGGTGAGCCGTTACGGGCTGGTAGCATTTGCCAGTTCGCTGGACCAGATAGGCCCAATCACCAAAGACGTCACGGACTGCGCACTAGTGATGAACGTAATTTCAGGACATGACAAGCGTGACTCGACAACCGTTCCTATTGAAGTTCCCGATTATACAAAATCGTTGAAGGCCGATATAAAAGGCCTGAGAATCGGCGTGCCCAGGGAATATTTCGTAGAAGGGATGCAGCCCGAGGTTCGGTCAACGCTGGAAACAGCGATCAAAAAACTGGAAGAGCTGGGGGCGAAGGTTGACTGGAATGTATCTCTGCCATATACCAAGTACGCCCTGGCAGCATATTATATTCTTGCCCCATCAGAAGCTTCCGCCAACCTGGCCCGCTACGATGGTGTAAAGTACGGTTATTCGTACAGAGATTCGACGAATATGTTTGAATCGATGGAAAAGACCAAGCAGTTCGGATTTGGGCCGGAAGTAAAGCGAAGAATCATGCTGGGCACCTACGCTCTCTCCGCAGGATATTATGACGCTTACTATTTGAAAGCGCAGAAAGTCCGCACGCTTATCAGGCGTGACTTCGAGAAAGCTTTTACCCAGTGCGATGTACTGGTTACACCTACATCTCCTACGACAGCTTTCAAAATAGGTGAAAAGACCGACGATCCTGTCCAGATGTACCTGAGCGACGTATGCACCCTCCCGATCAATATTGCAGGAGTCCCAGCTATCTCAATTCCCGCAGGTTTCGTGAACGGTTTACCGGTGGGCATGCAGATAATCGGCACGTTTTTCGGGGAAGAAGCCTTGCTTAAGACAGCCTTTACTTATGAGCAGGCAACAGGCTGGAACAAGAAAAAACCCGCACTTGACTGACCATTTTCCCCAATTTCCGGGCGTTTCACCATAGAAATTACGATTACCTGATACATTTTGATATAATTTGTTAACCTGGAATAAGGTTGTGTGAGGAGTATGTTATGGAGAATATAAATAAGG
>JBEKCL010000149.1:0-8619 GCA_050014895.1 Dehalococcoidia bacterium | reverse complement strand
CATGCCGGGCATGAGCGGGAAGAAATTCATATTATCAGCGACCTCAACTACATAAAGTACCGTGCCGCTGTCATCCTTGGCGGGCATCCAGCTGAAAGTTACGGCTTGTGTGCCCATTATGCCAAGGCGGTCGGAGGCGGGAGATACGGGTGTGGGAGTGGAGGGTGGATTGGTCTCAGTCGGAAGTGTCCAGGTGGCCGTGTTGCCGTTCTTGTCAGTGGCGGTGATGGTATGACTGGGTTCGGATGTCTGAGGGACGGTGAAATTGTATGTGAAGCCGCCGTCCTTGTCACTGGTAGGAGACGACGCGACAACGACAGAGTCGAATTTTATAGAGACATCGGTGTTGGCGGAGAAGCCGTACCCGGTGACGGTGGCTGTATTGCCGACTACCAGTACGCTGGGCTCTACTGCAATCATCGCCGACGTCTTAAACCTTGCGGTGGCTTCCTGGTTGAACATCTTCTTGGCTGTAGCTTTTATCACGTGCGTGCCGCACATCAGGTCCGGTATGGGAACTTGACCGGTGAAGCTGCCCATCTTGTCGGTGTCTATTTCCGATGCGGCGGCGATGGGATTACCGTCTATATAAAAGGTAACAACATCAGACACGGTGAAACCGGTGCCGGTCAATGTGGCAGCGGAGCGCGGTGTAATCTGTTCATCTTTAATTGTGATGGAGGGTGTGACCTGGAAGGCGAAATTCAGCATCTGCTCGGCACGCCCGGCCTTGATGAAGTGGAAATAGTTGGTGCCGCTTGGAGCCTCGGGCACTGAGACGGTCATATTGACGCTCTGCTTGAGGCGCTCGTTAAAGCCCTCACCGAGTTTGACCGTGGTCGGATCGTCAGACATGGTGGGCGACTTGCTCCACCAGATCTCATAATTACCGTCCAGCGGGTAGGCGCCGCTGCTGATGCTGATTACGACCTGGCTGCCGGTGGGACCGGAGCTCGGGGTAAGCGTAGTAGTAATGCCACATTTGCCGCCGGCGCAGCCCTGCGCATCAACCGGAAGCGGCATCAATGCACTAAATGCTGCTAGAAAAAGCGCAACAACACCTATCAGATATAACCATATCCTCATACAAGGAATTTATAGTCCTTTAAAGATTTTTTGTCAAGCACTCAGATACGGGAATGACATTATGTTATTGATTAAACTAGAACATATGTTCTATTATTTACGCCATCATGTATGAAGGTTATGTTGACGCTGTCGAATATGCCAATTGGAAGGATGCTGGCTGCGACCTGAGCCCGGCTTGCCTGGAGTGCCCGCTGCCCAGGTGCATCGAGGACGAGCCTCGGGGCAGACAGAGAAGGAGGCTGGGCCACCGGGCGGAAGCTATGAAAGAACTGCGCACACAGGGTAAGGATACACGTGAAATAGCCGCAGCTTTCAGGGTCAGCGAGCGGACTGTCCAGAGGGCCTTGGGCAGGAGCAATGGGGATGGACACCAGGGGTGAGGGGATCCACAACAATATAAATAAAGGAATAGCAGAAAAATGGAATTTGATATAACGAAATTAGCCCAGATCGACCGTGATCGTTTTACCGCCTATAAGTCCAACCTTGCATTTTATAACGGTACGCAGTGGGCGCAGAAAACCAAGAACCGCCAGCTGGTTTTTAACTACGCCAAGATATCCATTGATAAGATCACTTCTTATTTGATGAATGATTTAAATTTTGCCTTTGAGCCGCTGCAGTCCGGGAAAGAAGAAGCCGCCAAGCGGGCCGAAGCATTGATCTATGAGGTCCTCGATAAAAATAATTGTCAGGAGCTTGACTATACCACCGAGATCGACACCGCCATCCTGGGCGACGGTTGCTATAAGGTGACGTGGGACGCTCTGGAAAAGAGGGTCCGCATTACGGCGCCCGATGTTAACGGCCTTTATGCCTGGTGGACCGGTGACGACCTCACCCGGGTGTACCGTGTGGCGTCGCGCTATCAGCTCAGCCAGGATGAAGTCCTGATGCTCTACAAGAAAACCACGCAGAAGAAGGCCGTCACTATCACCGAGCTATGGACTGCCAGCGGTTTCATACTCTATATGGATAATGACGTTATCGACCGCAAGCCGAACCCTTACGGTTTTATCCCCTTTATCATTTACCCCAATTTTCGTCAGCCGAAGGAATTTTGGGGCATGTCCGATATCCCAACTGTGCAGGAGCCGCAGAAGGAATTGAACCGTGCTTTGTCGCAGTTAAGCCGCATCCTTGAAGTTTCAGGCAACCCGATCGCTGTATTGGAGGGCGTGGAATCGTCCGAGGATATCCAGGTCAAGCCCGGCGCAGTCTGGAATATCCCCCAGGATACCAAAGCCTATTTGCTCGACTTGTTGCAGGGTGGCGGTATCCGTCTGCATATCGATTATATCGACCTGGTTTATAAGACCATGCACGATTTGAGCGAATCCCCCAGGGCGGCCTTCGGCGGCGTCAACCAGGATTTGAGCGGCACCGCTTTGGAATTCGAGCTTCAATCCCTTTTGCAAAAGGTCAAGCGCAAGCGCCTGGTCAGGACAAATGTTTACAAGCGGCGCAATGAGATGATTTTGAAGCTGTGGGCCAGGTTTATGAAAGAGGACCTTACCGCCTGCAGCCAAAAAGTTTGCTGGGGCCAGGTGCTGCCGAAGGATAAAACCACCGAGGCGCAGAATGAGCAACTACTAGTTCAGTCAGGCGTCCATTCCAGGCGGACCGCTATGGATACCCTGGGAGTGCGTGACCCCGAGCTTGAATTTAATAAATGGATGGATGAGCGCAGGCGCATCTTAATACAAAATCAGGAGTTCAAAGCGCAGTCAACACAAGGTGGCCAGAGAGAGAGAAATGTTGCCACCGATATGCAGGCCCCGCTTTAACTATATGTGGGGCGTTCCTTTAGGTGCGCCCGAGGAGTAACCATGTCAGAAGAATCAACCGAATACAGGGCAGAACCCCTCCCCGAAGAGCCGCAGAAACCAGCGGTCGCAGAGGAAACCCCCGCCGGTCCGCCCGCCAGTAATCCCGATGCAATTGGGACGTTGACCGCCAGGGTGACGGAGCTAGAGGGCCAGCTCACCGCCAAAGATACCGAGCTAAGCGAAGCGAAGAGAACGCTCAACTCCCAGGCGCAGGATTTCGGCGTTATCAAAATGGGCTATGACGAGGCCGTCACCGCCTACCGCAAACTGGCCGTCAGCTCTAATTCCATCTTTACAGAGGAATTGATCACCGGCTCTACCATCGCCGAGGTTGACGCTTCCATGCAGAAAGTCACGGGTTTGGCAGAAGGTATCAGGACCAAACTCGAAGCTGAGCTTAGGACTATTGTCATTCCGGCCGGTGCTCCTGAAAGGTCAGGCCCGGATACTTCCGGAATGTCCCCCAGGGAAAAGATCAAAGCAGGCATACAAAACAAGTAAATGAATCGCTCTACCTCGTTTATGAGGGAAGTGTTGAGGGGCCTGAGGCCCTTCATAGAATAAAAAGATTTTCACTTTACCCACCAGCGGGATGTCGAAAAAGGGGCGCAGCCCCTTCTCGAAATAAAAATCCCCTCTCCTGACAGGAGAGGGTAGGGTGAGGTGATAAAGGAGTAATAATTTGGGGACCACTTTAGTAGAAGCCGCCAAACTTTCAAATGATGTCATGTACCAGGGTGTCATTGAGACCATCATTAAGGACTGCCCCCTTCTGCAGTTTATGCCGTGGGTCGAGATCGTCGGCAATGCCCTCACGTATAACCGTGAGCTTACCTTGCCTACTGCAGAATGGCATGCCGTCAATGATGACTGGAATACTTCACCGGCTGTCACCTTCACGCAGAAGACCGCAACCCTCGCAATCCTCGGCCAGAATGCTGATGTAGACAACTACATCAAGCAGACCAGGTCAAACATCATGGACGTGGAGAGCGCCATAATCGAGTTGACAGCGAAGGCCATCCGCCATGAGCTGGAAGACAAGCTTGTCTATGGCGATAACTCAGGCACGCCCAACCAGTTCGATGGTTTGATCAAGCTGATCAATACCACATCTGCCAGCGACCAGCTCGTTGCCATGGCAGCCACCGGCGCAACACTGACCCTTACCAAAATGGACGAACTGATTGATGCAGTGAAGGGCGGAAAGCCCGACCTTTTACTCATGAGCCGCCGTTCCCGCAGGAAGATCGCTGCTCTGGCCCGTGCTGCAGGCAACAATCTCGAAGTCGGCAAGGGCCTGCTGGGTGAGTTCGTGGAGTACTACAACGGCATACCGATCAGCATTTCCGATTTCATTAAGGATACCCACGCCGTCAGCGGTTCCGTTGAAACTGGCACATATACCGGTTCTACCAATTCCACCATCTACGCCGTCCAGATGGGCGAGGATGGAGTTTGCGGTTTGACGGGGCCCGGTGGCCTGCAGGTCGTCAAGATCGGCGACATGGAAACCAAGGACGCCAGCCGTACCCGCATTAAGTGGTATTGCTCGCTGGCGCTTTTCAGCAATGTCAAAGCAGCCGCTTTGATTGGAGTGCAGGACTAAAGAAATAAGTCACCGTAACCCAAGGGGGAAGTTGTAGAAGGGGTGCAGCCCCTTCTCAGCAATAAACTCACCCCTCTCCTGTCAGGAGAGGGGCAGGGGTGAGGTGAAAAAGGAGTAAAAGAAAATGGCATTTACAGACCCAGCGAAAGGCAGATCAGTTATTCAATCCCCCGGACCCGAGGCCGTCGCCGTTGCGGTAGCCGAGGCCGTCAAAGAGGGCGATATCTTAGGCTATTCGTCCGGATGGAAAAGGGCGTTAGCTACTACCGGCAGTGTGATCAACCCGCAACTCATAGCGCTAAAGGATACTCCCAGCGGCGGCAAGTGTCCGGTATCTAATGAAGCCGTTATTATCGGCTATACCGGCGGCACACCAGGCGGCCTGATCTACTGTGCTGAAGGCACAAGCTACGGCCAGGTGACCGATACCGCACCCAGCACCACAGGTGATGTTAAAACCGTCATCGGCTTGCTCCTGGATGCGAATACTATTGCCTTCAATCTGACCAATGTACAGGTGACGGCATAAAGTTAGCCTAAAGCGGAGTGACTTGCCTCTTTAGGAGCCTCCTTACTATTTAGGCCGGGCGGACTTATCCCCCGCCCGGCCGCCTAAAAGGTCAGCCAATTCGTTGGCATCGTAGGGTGCGGGTCTTTAGATCCGCCCGAGGTTAAGAAATGACTACACAACAAAAATATCATCCCGATAATATTGGGACCTACTGCACGATAAAATGCGGTTATTGTGCACATGACATGAATTGTTCATTTAGTTCTCATGTCCTGTGCATTTTTCATGCAACCAGATCGCGGAATGTCGCAGAAGGGGCGCAGCCCCTTCTCGGAAACAAAATCCTCCTCTCCGGGGAGAGTGGGCAGGGGGTGGGGGATCAATGACAACTTTAATTAGCATGCGTGCCCTGGTTCGCAGGGACTTAAAAGACGAGGACAGCTCAGAGTACCGTTGGACTGATAATGAGATTGACCGCGCTATCGAAAAGGCGGTACTTGAGTATTCGGAGTATTGCCCCCTGCAAGTCAGGTCTACCCTGCTTACCGTGGCCTCTAGTGTTGATGTGGACATCTCCACCCTTACCGATCGCATCGATATAATGTCCGTGGAACATCCCACCGGCTATTACCCGTCAGCATATCACCCCTTCAAATTGTGGGCAGATGTTCTCACTTTCACTGATGGTCATTATGGCGATGCTGGCAATTGTTACGTTTACTGGTTGAAAAAGCATACACTCAGCACATCGTCTACCATACCCGCCGCCCATGAGGGGATTATTGCGCTGGGAGCTTCGGCTTTCGCCGTCAGCGCCCAGGCTCAATATACCGTAGAGCAGGGGACCGTCCTCGGCCCGAAGGTCAACAAGGACTATAGCTGTTGGGCAAAGGAGAAGTTCGCGCAGTTCTACGAGAAGCTCGAAACTATCAAGAGTTATAGCACGAAAAGGTTGAAGGTGACCCAAATGTCACCCGAACCTATCGAACCACTTACACCGGAGGATTCAGATGTCTAAAGAAAAAATGTCATTGCGGGCCCCGCAGGGGCGTGGCAATCTCCTGCCTGATGCCGGACCAGCCGAACAAGGCCTGCCCCTGTTAAAAGACGGCATGCCGTGTCAGGCCTTCGCCATTGTCCCGGAGAAAGAAGATCCGGCTGGCAGCTCCCGCACCACACTAAGGAAGTGAAGCAGGCCGCCCAGGGGAAGGTTGGTTATGAGCATACGGTTGACTGGTTGCTCTTGGAGAAATCCGTCCTTCTCTTGTCCCGCTTCGGAGATGAAGGCCGCAGGGTGACAGCAGATCCCGAGCTGATTATCCAGGCCGCCCGCCATCTTGCCGGTCATTTCCGCAAAGGCGGCCGGCAAATCCCCAACGCTTTATGCGTGTTGATTT
Organism: Dehalococcoidia bacterium; assembly: GCA_050014895.1. Classification (GTDB taxonomy): domain Bacteria; phylum Chloroflexota; class Dehalococcoidia; order GIF9; family UBA5629; genus JAFGLP01. The sequence goes on along the minus strand of JBEKCL010000149.1, from coordinate 2,184 downwards.
AACATGTCGATGCAATCTGTCAAGCAAAAAGTGTCACCCCCATTACTCATTCCGGGGGAAGTCGTAGAAGGGGCACAGCCCCTTCTCGGAATGAAATATGCCCCTCTCCTTGAGGAGAGGGGCAGGGGTGAGGAGAATAAAAATTTAGGAGAGTAAAAATTATGCAAAAGACTTTATCTGCTCTCGACGACCTGTTTTCCGGTGTCGTCGGGCTTGTACCTACCTGGTGCAGTATGTTGAAGAGCACCAGGTTTCTAACCGTCTTGATCACCGTTGGTGTACTTATCTGGGCGTGGAAATTCGGCGGGCTTAGCGATATCCAGGCGGAGATCGTCAGCGTTGTCGGCGGCTTGATAGGTGTCAATTTCAGTTGGACCAAGACCATCGGCAAGAAATATGAAACCGTCGAAGCTACGGCCACGACTGATGCTGCGGCCGCAACCACCGCCACAGCGGCAGCCGTCGTCTCGAAGATCAGCACCGAGCCGACTGCCAGTTATATTGCCCCGCTTGATGTTGACAGCTATATCAAGAGCCTGGGAGTGAGCATTGATGAGCAATACGACGCGTGCAAGAGCATTATCTCTAATTACAATTTGCTCAGCATCCACCCATCCGTCAGGGTCACAGTAGCCGAGCAGGTCCTTGATAAGACCATCGACCTGGCCAAAGCTGTGTGGCCTTCCGTTGTTGGCACCGTCGCCAGCGGCGCGGCGTTCTACCGAGCGCCCGAGGCCAGCGACTACAAGGATTACGCATCCAAGCAGAGTTTTGAAAAGGCCGTGCGTGACGCTATCCCAGGCTGTCAGTACATGCCCGAAGGCGCAAACGTCCTATTCCGTGATATGGAAGAGTATTACAATGACCGGGCAAACTTGACGCTCCTGGAAGGCAAGTCCATCGGTTGGTATGAAGCGGACGGCAAGACCGCTCGCATTAAAGCCATTTATACCCTGGCCGGCATGGGCCTTTCTGCTGTAGCGTAAAAACCACAAGTTGCAGTTGCAGGGCATACTTTTAACATGCCATCCCGATTGCTTTGGGATGGCATGTTAAATTTTATTCTTTAAATTGAAATCCTTTTTCGCTGAACAGCCTTACACAGGCGTCCACAATATCGGGGTCGTAGAGCTTCCCCCTGTTCTTCAATATTTCTTCAAGGGCGCTATCCAGACCCTTTGCCGGCCGGTAGGGGCGGTGTGAGACCATTGCTTCGACCACGTCGGCCACAGCCAGTATCCGTGCACCCAGGATAATGCTGTCACCTTTAAGTCCGTTGGGATAGCCCGAGCCATCCAGCCTCTCATGATGCTGTACGATGGTTTCCGCTATTGAGCTGGGCAGGTCCATGCTTTTCACGATATTGTAGCCGTGGGTTGGGTGGGTCTGGATAATTCCAAATTCGATGTTTCCCAGCTTACCGGGCTTGCTCAGTATCTCGGCCGGTACGTAGATCTTGCCTATATCGTGGATTATTGCCGCCATCTTCAGCCTTTCGATCGCTGAGTCATCCAACCCAATTTCCACGGCTATTGCGGCGCATAGTTGGGTCACCCTGTTTTGATGGCCTGCCGTATAGGGGTCTCTTATTTCCACAATTTTAGCCATGGTATTGACGGCATCGTTAAGGGTTTTCTTCAAGGAGGTATTGCTCGCCTCCAGGCTTTGCTCTGCTTTCTTGCGGTCGGTGATATCGATGCTGCTGCTCTGGATGGCGAAGTACCTGCCATTCTGGTCTTTAAGGCATGTGTCAATGAACAGGAAAGACCGCTCTCCAGTGGGAAGTGATAAGGTGTCCTCATATTCCCTTTGCTCTCCTGTGTTCAGCAACCGGCGGTTGGACTTCATATAACGGTCGGCCATTTCTTGTGGTACGAAGTCATATACTGACTTGCGGACAAATTCCTCCGGTGTTATTCCATAACTGTCGGCCACTTTCCTGTTGGCCATCAGGTACCGTCCGTTCTCATCGATGATCACAATTGCGGAGCCGGAATTTTCAAACAAATCACGGTACCGCTCAGACGATCGTTTTAATTCTTCCTCTGCTCGCTTGCGCTCTGTGATGTCGATGAGAAAATTCAGGGTTGCCGGGCGGCCTTCCCAGTCGATCAGGATGGAATTTGTCTCAATCCACTTGATATCGCCCTGTTTATGAATGGCCCGGAAAGGATATCTGTTTTC
>JBEKCL010000148.1:0-8705 GCA_050014895.1 Dehalococcoidia bacterium | reverse complement strand
TCACGTTATGCTACAACTAAGAGTAAATCCGGTATGCGCTACCACCAGAATGGCTGGCCAAAGACAAATTCAATTAGCACAGTTCTATCTGCAACAAATTTAATGCCGGGACCCACGTGAACAAACCGTGACAATTGAACAATTCGCTATTTTGTTACCAGTGGGCAAACATCGGCATCACTGTTCCGCTGTAGATATATCTACACGGAGGGGAACGGGTATGCATTGTCAAGATGACAAATGTACTGCGCGAATGCCTGGCTTATTCAAGAGATACCGCGCATCGATTCAATAATTTGCAAAACCCAAAGGTCACCCCTGCCAGGGGTGACCTTTAAGCGTATGCTGTTTAAATGATGGATTACATTACAATGCAAGCCATACAGATTCGGAGGAGCCCAGCGGCACCGTAGGCTGCTTGTAATAGGGCGGTGTCTCCGACATATGGATGATCGGCGATAGATATTGGAGATGGCCTGATGGACCGTATTCCTCAATCGTCATCTTGTTAATCAGGCTAGTTGGAACAATGTCGGATTTCGACATGGCTTCTGTTTCATCCACAAGACCCATACGAATTAGGGCCATGGCTGATTGGGCAAGCGATGTATTTATTAAATAAGACCCCCCCTCGGTAGCTCTGCGGTAAAGGGCCACCATGGTGGCAAAAGCAGTTAGATAGCCTGATGTATAATCGCAGAAAGCCCCACAAAGAATGCGGGGTTGGCCCTGTGGCTGGTGAAAACTCAAATACAATAGGCCGCCCATCTTAACACCGTCAGGATCAACAGGCGCACAGGGATATTTGCCTTCTTCCAATTGAATTCCAGTGGCTGCCTGCGCCAATTGCTCCCAGCCGGGCACTTTTGACCAGGGTCCTTTCTGCCCGAATGCATTGATATGTGTGTAAATGATGCCGGGCCGCTGTTTCGCAACTGCTTCAAAACTAAATTCCTGTCCCATTTTGGTGCCCAAACGGTAACTTTGGCCAAACACATCGGCTTGACCAATCAGCCCCCATAGCTTGTCGATTCCCTCCTGGGTGCGCAGGTCGAGGAAAGTGCGCCGTTTTCCGTGTCCTGTGTCCAACGTAAACACAGGATAATCAGCAAGATGTTCGGCACCAACCCACAGGACATCGCCGCCATGCTCAGCGAGCGTTCTGGATGCTGTAGGACCAGCCAGAATGCGTGTCAGATCGAGAGCGCGAACCCCAGAAAGAGGGCGGTTGCCTTTCAGCAGAGGAATGGGCGCGGTCTCTGCAATCTTATTGATTTCAACGACTGGAATCTGGCTGAGTAATTTGCCTTGCTCTGTTGCCAGCCACTCGTCCGAAGAACGGACAATGCAGCCGTTCAGCCCATTTTGCAGGAAGGAATCTTCCAGCTCCTTCGCATCTCGATTGGCAATGACCTTCCCGACGGATTCTTTGTTACCTTCGCAGCCCAAGAGGTTCAGCATCTTCCGAGGATCTGTGCTGGCATGGATATAAAACCAACGCCCGTCGCGAGTCATATAACTGTTCGTGAAAGCAATTCCGCTTGCCAACAGGGCAGCTGCCTCGGAAATCTTCTTGTTCGGCTCAGGGGGGGCATCTGTCACTCTCGTATACATAAAGCTCCCGAGACCTGCAATGGCTTCCGATACATCGACTGTGACGTGCTGCTTGTGACCGGTGCGAAGTTCCCATAACTTTGCCGCGGCAAGTCCGCAGGCTGCCTGCACAGCGGCAAAAGTTTCTCCGATTTTGAATCTTGTATGAACAAGAGGGTCCTGACCGATGATGGTGATTTGGCTCATGTCCTCGTCTGTCCAACCAGCAATTGGCAGTAGTTCTTCTAGCAGTTTATACAACATCCTAAAATCTCCTTCATACTCCGGTGTATAAGCATACTTGATAGGCTACTATGATTTCAATTTGGTATTTCATTTGTCACAATAGGCAATGCCCCGCCCCCAATAGCACCACCACTTCTTACTTCGTTATCACGGTTAAAATGGCCTCCGGGGCAGGTGGTTAGTAATTTCTGGCACTGTGCGGTCGGATTTGATTATATTCTCTCCGCCATTGGTTAATCCATACCTTGATTTGCCAAGGGGATCACTACGTGGTTGTAGCTTCGTTTACGTTCAAAAGAGGCTCTTTTGTTAAAAATTGCCGTTTTAGCTCCGCCGCAGATTCACTATTACACAACATCGGGATGTCTACGTGGACGTATAACGTGGATTAAACAATCCGTCATTTTGTTAAGTGCCAATGTCAGTTGGTTATAATTGACCAGTTCAGACCACTTTGGCGAGTTTCTATGGCGTCTTTTTGGAAGCCTGATCATTTGGCCAACTGTAACCTGGGAGTGAGTAAAGTTATGAAAACGCCGGGCAATGTGCATCCATTGAGCCAACACCGCCCTGGAGTTGAACCACTATCCACCCAGTGCTTGTGCAACACGGCGACGGCTGGCAATTCGACACAGATTATTTTATACTCTTACTCCAATACCGGAGGTGTCCCATGACTGGTCGGAAGACTATGTCATCAAAGTCCACGCAATGTAAGGAGAAAGACGGTCTGGCGGCAGACGCTGGTCATATTGCCTTGGACAAGAACCTAGTAGATTGTGTCGAAAGCGGTGTCTACATTGTCCAGTCCGGTAAATTCGTTTACGTAAACCCGTTTTTCGCAAGACTGACCGGCTATTCGTCTGACGAATTGATCGGAACGCACTCCCTCAGGCTGGTGTTTGCACAAGATAGGCTGGCAGTCAGAAAGAAGGCAATAAGGAATCTAAAGAGCCACACTAGCTCCAAGCCCTATGAATACAGATTCCTCAAGAAAAATGGTGAGATCATATGGGTGCTGGAAAGGATCTCTACTATCGAATACATGGGGCAGAAAGCTGCGCTGGGCAGCCTCGTGGACATTACTGACCGCAAGAAGGCGGAAGAAGAACTTCTGAAAAATAGGGACCTACTAAATGAAATGGGAAAGATAGGGAAGGTAGGTGGTTGGGAATTCGACGTAGAAAAACGAGTCCAGACCTGGACTGAAGAGGTCTACAACATCCATGAACTTGCACCGGATCATCAACTAACCATAGAGGAAGGTATAAGTTTCTATTCACCCGAAGTAATCCCGGTTATAACTAATGCTGTTGAGCAGGCGATTCAATCTGGGGAGCCGTTTGACTTGGAATTGCCACTTATTACCGCAAAGGGCAATGACCGCTGGGTTCACGCTATTGGTAGAGCTTATTGGCAAGACAGAAAGATTATTAAGGTAGGGGGCGTATTCCAGGATATCACCGAACGCAAGCAGTCAGAAGAGGCGCTGAGTAGCAGCGAGGAAAAATACCGCTCGCTTGTCGAGAATATCAACGATGTTTTTTACACCTTGGATACCCAAGGAAATATAACCTATATAAGCCCTGTAGTTGAGCGGTTTACCCAGTACAAGGTCAGTGACTTGATGGGCAAACCTTTTGTCCCGCTTATTTACCCGGATGACCTGCCGGGCCTTTTAGACAGTCTCAACCGCCTGGTATCAGGGCATCTGGAGCCCTGGGAATTCCGGGTACTGGATAAAGACGGCAGGGTCATATTTGTACGCACGTCCAGCCGGCCACTATATAAAAATGGAGATATTATAGGTATTACAGCACTGATGACGGATATTACCGAGCGCAAGCAATTGGAGCAAAAGCTCGAGGAAATGGCAACCCATGACTTCCTTACGGGGTTGCCAAACAGGGTATTGCTGCTCGACCGTTTCACCGTAGCGGCAGCGCTAGCTCACCGCAACAAAGCCAGACTTGCCGTCATGTCGCTGGACCTGGACAAGTTTAAGTCGATCAATGATACCCTTGGTCACGACGCAGGTGATCAGGTGCTTAAGGCTGTCAGCAAGCGGCTTACGGGAATAATACGTGCCAGTGACACGTTAGCCCGCGTCGGGGGAGATGAATTTGTGTTGGCGATGATGGAAACCAACCATGTGGAAGATGCCACCGCCATAGCCCAAAAAATCATGGATTCTTTTATGGAACCGCTCTTAATTGACGGCCACCCGTTAATTTTGTCTACCAGCATTGGTATCGCCATCTACCCCGAAGATGCAAAGGACATGAAAACCCTGACCAAGAAGTCCGATGCTGCAATGTATTATGCAAAGGGTCATGGCCGGAACCAGTTCAAGTTCTTCAGCGATGGCGATGTGCGGATTGGCGGAGATCATAAAAGCGCCAACTGATTGAGATTGAGTTCAAATGGTGTAGCAATAAAGTGCATCATCAAAACAGGCATCTATTGAGTATCGAAGCAGACTAGCGCCGACGTAAATGTTTCCGTGGACTTCATACTATTTTACATAGCCGACCCAACTGATAACGATGCAACTTCCATCCCCCATGTTTTTCGCCGCTGATGACTGCAAGTAATGAAGCTGGTACGCATGGCACCTGTAGTAGCTCCAGTATCGTCCACTATTGGACGCACAATACTATTAGCCACATCACACAATACATCGTTTTGTGTGATTAAACATTCCAATGAATGTGCAATACTTTGTAGTACGCTGGTCGTCACCATGGTTCGAGTCTAGCTCAGTAGGCTTAAGCGTACAGTATGCAGAATTCTTCAACTTGAATTCAGCTTGACGCAGTTGTCAGATTACTATGTGGCAGACCGACCGGATAAAGGCAAGCATTTATACTAAGACTACACGACATCTTGGTGACATCAGCGACTTCTTGGTTCCAAACAAGAGCTCCAAAGGCAGTAACCGCATTACTTTGCAACGCATCTAAACAGTGGGCTGGCTGTTTCGCCGGACGTGTACTTGTCACCTGCCAAAACAGAAGATCCCACCATTATCACATTTTGTCCTATAATACTCATTGAGGCAGATCCAGGTTCAATACCGACCAAATTACCCATGATCCAGGGGCCTTCTTCAAGCTCAACAATAACTACGGTGTAGGGCACTTCCGATTCTCTTGATTCTGCGGCCACGAAATTGGTTGTGAACGTGCGGATAATCCCTGATCCAGTCAATCTAATTACTTCCATATGCATGCTGCCGCAATTGTCACAAATCGCTCTCGCTGGAAATATGATCCGCTGGCAATCACAACATTTTAACGAAAGTATATTGTGCTCCTTAAGCGCCTCGACATATTGACTATAACTTAATTTGCTTTCCATTTAAGTCCTCTCTCTAGATATTAGCTAACTCATTACCATCCTTTTTTAAGAATCATATTGCACATTGTCCCCCCATCACCTCCGAGGGTATCAGTCATCCCAATTTGGGCTTTCTTGGCCTGACGTTCTCCACACTCACCTCTTAGCTGTTTTACGATCTCGTAAACTTGTGCTGCACCAGTTGCACCAACCGGATGGCCTTTTGCCTTCAATCCGCCAGACAGGTTGATAGGGATCCGTCCATCTATTTTGGTCTCTCCCCGTAGCACTGCCTTTCCCGCTGTGCCGTATTCACAAAACCCCAGACTTTCCAAGGCTATCAAGGTAGCTATGCTAAAGCAGTCATGTAGTTCCACAACATCAACATCAGAAGGTTTGATTCCGGCCATTTTATAGGCCTGTTTGGACGATATTTCACGCACTTTCAAATGTGGCAAAGAGTCCTTCTGGCTCAGCAGATTGCCACCTGATGCCTGACCTAAACCGATTATGGTAACCGGCTTGGTAATGAATTTCCTCGCTACCTCTTCGGAGGCGAGTATCAAAGCTGCTGCACCATCTGAAAATGGGCAGCAATCGACCAGTTGAAGAGGCGTAGAAACAACTGGACTTTTAATTGCATCTTCCAGCGTAATCTCCTTATGAAATTGAGCTTTTGGATTACGTAACCCATAATAATGGGAATTTATTGAGACCTGATAAAGCTGTTGCTTGAGGTATTCCAGTGCGATTTTATATTTCGCCGCATATAGATGTGTCAGCAGCGCAAATACTCCTGGGAAGGTAAGACCTGAAGGATACTCATAACGGCTATCGCTTGCCATGGCGAAGGCTCTGTTAGCCAAAGGGGTGCTCATTTTGGTGGCAGTTTCAGTGCCACCAGCAAGAACAATATCATAATATCCCGAGGCGACCCACATGAAAGCGTCTCGTATTGCTGCAGATGCGGATGCGCATGCGTTTTCGTAGCGGTTGGCAGGGATCCCAGCAATTCCTAAATAATCGGCGATGAAGGCCTGTATGTGCGACTGTCCTTCTTCAAAATCGCCTACAAAATTTCCAACAAATAGCGCCTGTACGTCTTTTGCGCGCAAATTCGATTCGGAGATTGCGTCTGTCGCCGCCTGCCCGAAAAGTTCCAGAGCCGTCTTAGGTTGAGTACCACTGAATTTGGTCATACCTACCCCAAGAACATGCACTTTCCTCATTTGTGACTACCTCCTTTGTCTGCCAGTTATGATAATTGCTAGCTATAGTTTTATCGACAGATCACTTATCGGATAACTCATGCAAGGATGTATATAGTTTGATCTTTCATCTATGCAGCGTCTTCTAATTCGGGCGGGCGAGAAAACTTCTCCTCTTGATAGTTTAGTGCGACAAGCCGTGCACTCTCCCGAGCGGCAAACGGAAGGTATAGTCAACGCCGCTTTTTCCATTGCCACCAGCAGCGGCTCGGAGGTCAGTGCCTGAAATTGTTTTCCCGATCTCTCCTCCAGAACATTGAAAACCGCACTCAATGAATGTCCAGGCCATCCAGGCTCCTGACTAATGTCATGGGGAGGGCCATACACTTCTTTTCTGATGCGCCTTGGCTTCACTCCCAATGATAAAAGCGATTCCTCACATAATCCATACATTTCCGCAGGTCCGCATATCAGAAATGTTTTATCTCCGATGGTCCCAACGAGCTTACCTATCACACCTGCGTCAAGGAAACCACATTGACCTTCCCAGTTCTTGGACGGCTCACTCATTATGAAGTCGACTGTTATATTTGAGTTTCTCTTGTCCATGCTCTCCAGTTCACTCTTGAAGATAACGTCCTCAATAAGTCTGCTGCCGTACAGTAAGTGCATTTTGAGATTAGAACGTTCCGAAACAGATTCTCGCAGCATGGACATGAAAGGTGTAATGCCACTGCCACCGGCAAGGAGAACAAGGTTCCTTGTATCGAAAACTGGTTCGTAATAGAAATTGCCGTACGGTACCGACGCCTGCAATAAATCACCTTTCTTAACGTTGTCCAGCAAAAACGAAGACACGAAACCACGCTGCATGCGCCGCACGGTAATATCATAATATGGCTTCCCGGGTGTGGAAGAAATGCTATAGGGTCTGTTCGTAACCACTCCATTTATATTGACGGCGAGGCTCAAGTATTGGCCTGCCCTGAAGTAGGGCAATTTGCCATCAACTCCCTGCAGTCTAAGTGTCTTTGTACTCGTGGTTTCCTCAATGATATCTTGTACACTCAGGGAGATGATATTCGAATGATTTTTCTTAAGCATTCGTTGTTCGGCCTGCCGGGAGTGTTTATCAGGCACCGGAACGCTGGAGAACTTCCCTTCATATGAAACCTTAAGTTTTTCAATTTTATTTGTATTTCCGCTATCATTTTCCATATCCTGGAGTATGTCCATGGCTGCAAGTTGGCCCGTAACTATGCACGGTTCAAATCCTCCGCCTTTGTTCACCCAGGCATTCGAAAAATACAGGCCCTTTATCGGTCCACGGCTTGGCAGCGGCCTCTGTCCTGTAACTTGGAAGGTCTCGTCAAAACCTACTATGCTACCGCCGGGGTTATTGGTATACCTCATAATTGTAAGTGGAGTGGCAACTTCCAATATTTCAATGTGATCCCGGATTCCGGGGACACGGCTCTCAATCAATCCGATAAGTGAATTAGCCATTTTGTTCTTTGCTTTTATGTATTCCTTACCCGATAACTTCAGCCAAGGTTCTACATAATTTAACATGGCGATTGACAGTGATGATGTGCCAGGCGGCGAGGCAAATTCGTCTGCGACATTATATGTTGTAAAACATACACTATCAGGTTGCACCAGCGGACTCTGCGCATATAATTCATACTGGTGGTTCATATCATAGCCAAGATTGATGAAATTCTCATATGCGGTAATGCCAAGCGAGTCATGTGTACAGTCAAGGCCCATGTAGACAACAAGAAAAGAAGCGCCGTTCGTCCAGGCATTGAGCCTCCGCAGGTACCATTCAGGCAATCTATCTGCACCAATCAGGTCCAGGCAAGTGGACACCGGGTTGGAACTGCAGACTACGTGCTGAGCTGATACCTCAGTACCATCCCCGGTAATTACACCATTTACCCTCTCACCATCGGTAAGTATTTTTTTTGCTCCGTTATTCAGCCAGACCTCGCCACCGGAATCTTCAATGGCATCCACAAATGCCTGTGACAGCGCCTGTGAAGTGCCGCGGATAATCCCTTGCCCAAAAGTATGGTAGGCTGCCATCATCATAGCGTATATATCAAAGGAGCATTTGGCAGGCGGCAGACAGGGATATTCCCACATCTGGGTGAACACGGCCCGCACTTTTTCATTGAAAACAACCGGATTTATTATCTGATCAACCGTCTTGCCGTAACAGGCTCTCAACGTATTAAACCGGGATTGATCCTTGAGTGCTTCGTGAATTCCAATCTTGTTGGCCTTGAAATACTCCTGCGCATAGTCAAATATGAT
>JBEKCL010000147.1:0-8771 GCA_050014895.1 Dehalococcoidia bacterium | reverse complement strand
CGATACGTTTCAATGGCAGGTTGGTACCTATTACCCCGGTGCTGGCAACAATGACCTGGCTGCGGGGAATTCCCAGCTTTGCGGCCACAAGCCCGGCGGTTTCATTAGCATCCTTCAGGCCTTTATCGCCGGTGCAGGCATTGGCGCAACCGGAATTTGCCAGCACGGCCCTGACCTTGCCTTTTTCCATATTTTTCATACTTACCAGGATGGGAGCGGCCTTCACCTTGTTTCCGGTAAAGACAGCAGCCGAGGTACACGGCTTCTCTGAGTACAAGATGCCCAGGTCAAGGCGTCCTTTATACTTGACAGCCGCTTCTGTTGCTCCCGCCAGGAAACCCAGCGGAGACGTCACGGTTCCCAGCTTTATCTCTGTGATTTTCTTGTTCATGAAGCTAAAAATATAGCACTTTTGGATGTGGATAGCCAGTTTTGGGGGTACGTTTATATGTTGAGTCGCTACAATGTACCAAAAGAAGGAACTCATAAGCCCCTGGTCACCAGTTCAAATCTAGTCGCTGCCCCCAATCCTCCTCATTAATACAAGGGATTGAGGAACCCTTGCTTCATTTAGGCTTACCTTTTCTCAAATACCTTTCTTTATTAAAGCCAGGCCTCATCAATAAAAATATCTCTGAAGGTAAATCGGCGCATCCAATTAATGAAGCTCTTTAAATCGCAAATCTGAAACAAACTGTAATCGTTAGGTACAATACTTAAATAGCTACGGTTGACTTATTAGTACATTAATAATATAGTTGATTCATATAATACTAAAATAGTAATTTATGAAAATAGCGCGTACTGATAGGTTTAAAAAGGCCTGGCGTCAATTAAACGATAAAGACAAGATATCAGGTCGCAAGGCAATAGAAAATTTAATTGCTAATATTAAATACCCCTCATTGAGGGTGAAGAAAATTAAGGATACTGAAAACATCTGGGAAGCAAGGGCAAGCCATGAACTAAGGATGACATTTCAGATGGGTCCGGATATGATCATCTTACGTAATATAGGGCGTCATGATGAGACGCTAAAACAGCCTTAGGGGGATATTAAAATGGGTATATACAGTAAAATTACGATGAATGGGCAAATCACTCTGCCGAAAAATGTGCGCGAGAAACTGGGGTTATATGAGGGCGATATTGTTGAGATAGAAATTGTAGGTGACAATGCTGTATTGGTACCTAAGAAACTCGTTGATAAAAGCCAAGCCTATTTTTGGACTAAAAGTTGGCAGGCTGGTGAGATTCAGGCCGAGAAAGATATTAAGAAAGGTAACGTTAAGGTTTTTTCATCGGCAACGCAGTTGATTAAAGAACTGGATTAGACATTGGCGCTCGTAAGCCCCTGGTCCCCAACTCGAATCCAGTCGCTGCCGCCATTCTCTTTTCAATCGTCTTCAAGTTCCTGGTCAACAGGATATGCTCTGCAATGACAGTAATGAGCATCCTCTACTGCCATGGTGAGGTCGGCAGGCCGGCAGGCGATCCCGCCGTCTAAGGCAGGTCATTAAGGCCATTATTCAACGAGCCGGGTATCGTTCTTGTTATGTTGAGTGTAGGTCCACCATCGGGTGTCACGGTCGAAGTAAACATGTCGCCGCACAGTAGTGTCACACTCGGAGATGCACCTAAGTCGAGGCATATGTCGCAGGTGTCCCCCGCCGCAATTTGAATGGGGGGGAAGGTGCCTGTGCCGTTGATCCCCCAGCGTGGGCTCACAGCGCTGCCGCCATTGACGGCAATGGTAAGGCCTGACTGGCTGATAGTGACCGGACTTGTTTCATTGTTCTTTAAGTTGAAGAGAAGAAGAATCACCTGGTTGCCGCTCACAAAGCCTGCCGCTTTTGTGCATATAAGAGACGGTGTCCCGCCGCCGCCCGGCGTGCTTCCTCCACCGCTTCTGCCGGTCCCTCCAAAGTTCGTACCGAGGTCCAGGTCCATCACCGGCGCTATCGCTGCCGGCAGGGTGCGCTGGATAGTGATGGTCGAACCGAGGGACGGTTTAACCTGGATGCTGAACGTGTCATTGGCACCCAGGTTCTGGCTGAGAGCACCCGGCACGCCAAGGTCGCCAAGGTCGACCGTGATTTCGCACTGCTCACCTGTCTCAAGCAGGTTATTGCCGTTGTCGTTGCCGACGAAGGCCTTTGACCATTTCACATCGTTCTTGTAATCATTTTTCGTGGTCAGGCTGATAACCATCTTGTTGGCCGCTGAGGAAGTACCATTGCACTCTGTGAGGTCAATGGGATTGCCTGCAATGGCGTTCTTGACTGTGAACTTGACCTTGCCCAGCGAGACGTTGTCGGATGCGCCCAGTCCAATGACCGAGCCTGAAAGCTCCAGGTTGCTTTTGGCTTCGTTGAGCCCGGCATAAATGGTTTCCTTGCCTCTCTCGGCCGAGAAGAGGCCTGCGCTAAGAATGGCATATCCGAAGACGGCCGCTACTGTAACGAAGGCGATGAGAATGATTGCCGTTTCAAGGCCGGTCATGCCCCTCTGGTCTTTCAGCAAGTGTGGGTTCATCATTGGTCTGCCCCATGATACCCGGTTGTCTAATACGCCGAAAGACCCTGATGGTGTCATTACCATGAGCCGAATGGCCAGAAAGCGCCCGGAGCAACAATATCAGAAGTAGAGACTGGAAGTCATAAGAGGTGCAGTTAACGAAATTGTAACGCAGCGTTAATATGCCGGAAATTTGGACTCCGTATAGTATAGGTATCGGATACCAGGTGCAGATGGAATCCCAGCCCACTGATTGGCTTAATTCGGGATGCATGAATGATAGATATCAAGTCCGATCGGAAAAATCTGCACAGGATCGCAGGCCGCCTGGCGATTATCGTTTCTAACGATGCACCTTTGATACTTTGTCTGAGAAGCAGCCTGGGCGAAGAAGGCTTTCGCGTCGTCGATGTGCCGGAATACAGGTGCATTCCCAAAATAATTAAGAACAGCCCGCATAATATCATTATTCTGGATATTAATATCTCTCTGATGAGAGGATTCAAGCTGTACAGGGTTTTGCACCAGAAATTCAGAAGTCCGGTACTGGCGCTCGTCAGCCACAATCATGAAGATCAAATCAAGGCCCTTGATGCGGGCGCTGATGACTTCCTGGCGAAACCAGTGGATAAAATGGAATTGCTGGCACACGTGCACGCCATTATGCGAAGGACGCAGACACAACCGACGGAGCTCCCGGTAGAAGAGCAGAGCTATGTGGTTAACGACCTTTACATTGATCCGCTATACCATCAGGTCAAGCTGGGAGAAATTCAGATAGACCTGACATTGACTGAGTTTTATCTCCTGCTGCTGCTGGCAAGAAAGATGGGACGCGTCGTAAGCCGGCGGGAACTCCTCGAACAGATCTGGGGGCATGGCGGACTTAAAAGTGATCATACACTCTATGTACACATGTGCCGCTTGAGAAAGAAGATCGAACCGGACCCCGACCATCCCGAACGCCTGCTTGTGGTACGAGGTATCGGATACAAGCTAAAAGGATAAGGTAATATTATGGTAAGCACAAGAGACCGGTTGAACAAGCTATTACTAGAGCACCCGCTGAACGAGCAGCCGCTTCAAGGGGACCGCCCCGGCAATCTATTCCTTCGGCGTCAACTCAAGCGGCCAAAGCGGTTTCTCGCGCGCATACCCCTGCTCAAAGCACTGATGCGATACGTGTAGAATAGGGCAGACGGCTTTAGTGGTGCTGGATCCAGTAAACAGCCAGTATAATCACAGCGGCAACCACAATGAAGGCGGCCCCTATAATTGCGCCAAGCATATATATCTGCCGGTCGGTAATGTGGGCCCTGATGGTCTTTTCAGGAGGGAATATGAACTGCGACAGGTCCAACTCCTCATAATGCTTGAGATCCTGCAGCAATTGATCGGCCCTTTCGTACCGTTCATCCGGGTCCCTCCGGATACATTTCATAACAATGGCCGCTAAACCCTCCGGAACCGAAGAATTAAGCTTGCGAGGAGAGACCGGAGTTGATGTCATGCGAAGATTCATAGCGGCAAACGGATTGTCGGCTGAAAACGGCACGGAGCCGGTCAACATCTCATACAGCATGATCCCCAGTGCATAAATATCGGTGCGGCTGTCGCCCCTCTTTCCCTGTATCTGCTCCGGAGATACATAATCCGGCGTCCCTATGGCGTCTGTAAATAGTCTCCAGGTGACTCTTCGTGCCCGCTCAAACAGCGCATTCCCCAGGTCCAGAATATGTATCCGTTCACCGGGGCCAATGACGATATTTTCCGGTTTTAAGTCACGGTGCACAACCTCGCGGGCGTGAATGTGAGCGAGGGCATCAGCTATCTGATCCGCAATATTAAGGGTTTCCCCTAAAGGCAGCGGCTGTTTGTCCGTATACCGGCTGCGCAGTGACACACCTTCAACAAATTCCTGCACGAGATAGGGGCCATACGGGCTATCGCACAGCGCAATCATACGAGTAAAAGCAGGATGATTCAGTTTCTGCCCGACTTTAAACTCCCTCAGAAACCTTTCATAGGTTGCAATGTCGCCGATCAAATCGATCATCGGGAACTTAAGAGCCACTATCACGCCATCGGCGGAACGGGCCTTGTAAATCCGCGCAAATCCTCCCTCGCCCACCAACTCCAGAATTTCATACTGGCCAACTTTCTCACCCGGCTGAAACATCGATCCCCTTGAAGGCCCGGTGGAGAAATAACCGTCCGAATTGCGAGTGGAAACCTCTACAGGCAAGACCTGTTCTCTCATATTTTGATCCGGGCATGTCATCAGATTACTACTTTCCATATAAAATATACAGTTCCTCCAGGCTATTTGGACTTGAGATTCTTCCCCTGGGGCAGAATCTTTCGCCAGAAAGACCGTGATGGCGGCCTGCCGCCCACGCCCGTAACTCGAAACACGATCGCAGTAATATTATCCGGGGCCCCTCTTCTCAGGGCGAGATTAACAAGTTCCTTGCAGGCCCTGTCAGGGACCTTATTCTGCAGCATATCTTCAATATCGTATGGGGTAGTTTGGGACCAGAGGCCGTCGCTGCAGAGCAGATACGAGTCACCTACCTGGATTTTCTCTTTGACCACGTCGACTTGCAGGAATGGTTCGGACCCCAGAGAGCGTGTAAGCTGATGGCGGCCGGGATGCTCAAGCGCCTGTTCCTCCGTTATCAGGCGCAGGTTAAGCAGTTCGGACGCAACAGTGTGGTCACGGGTAAGCAGCTCGGTATGGCCCCTGCGCGCCCGGTAAAGCCGGCAGTCGCCGACATGGCCCACTGCCAGAGTATCGTATTCGAGGACAACGACGGTCAGGGTAGTCTGCATGTGAGATAATTCGGACTGCGCATGGGACCCATCAAAAACTGCGTCGTTAGCGTTGCGCACAGCGCGGGACACAAGGCGTTCCGGCGACCCTCCACGCCAGAATAAAAACTCGCTGATAATTGCCCTGAGCGCCATGCGGCTTGCCGTGGCGCCGCCGTGATGTCCCCCAACTCCATCGGCCACAGCCAGCAAATGGCGTAGTGTGTCATCTTTGGCAGCCACTGCATCAACTACATGTGCGTCCTCATTTTGTGGACGCACAAGACCGTTGTCGGTTATGGCATACCACATAATGCGGGTGCCGGTCCCGGTTGGGACCGGGACCGGCTGATCTAGTGTTTTAGCCTGCTGGATAATA
Source organism: Dehalococcoidia bacterium (assembly GCA_050014895.1). Taxonomy (GTDB): domain Bacteria; phylum Chloroflexota; class Dehalococcoidia; order GIF9; family UBA5629; genus JAFGLP01. The sequence goes on along the minus strand of JBEKCL010000147.1, from coordinate 3,064 downwards.
GACAAATGCTATCTCCTTATAAGTGCTATTCTTCAGCGTTACTGAGGACCGGTTGCGCCGTATGACTGACCAGGACAGGATGTCCCTGACGGCGGGTATTAAGAGCGAACCATATCGCTCCAGCCACGATCCAGACACCGACCATGGCGATGGCAATCACAGTGTCAGATGAAGTGCTGCCGCCCGCCGCAAGGCTCAGGTAGACGACTGCGCCGAGCATGAGCAGGTTGGCTAAAAATCCCATCATCGGGACCAGGCGGTGCTGCAAGAAGTTGGTGCCCGGCCGGCCCAGGAAGGCCACCAGGGCGATCAGGTTAGTCATACCGTATACCAGGAAGGTCCCGGTGTTGGAGGCAAGCGTTATCTGCGTCAGGTTATCGATATTCAGGACGCCATAGGCGCCAAAGGCCGCAGACACCAGGACCAGAATCCAGACGCCCCAGTGCGGTGTGGCAAAGCGCCCGTGCAAGAGACCCAAAATGGACGGCATTTCCTTATCTTTACTCATTGAGTACGTTATACGAACGCCAGTGTTAAGACAGGCCAGTGTCGTGCCGATCAGGGCCAGGACAACCGTCCCCGCCAGGATCAGCGTCATAACAAGGCCCGACCCGCTCAAGAGGCTGTCACCGATTATGCGCATCATGTCTCCGATAGGAGCGCTGGAAGCAGCTGCGGCAGCCAACCCTGTAACGGTTGCGCCCGTGGAGTCGACGGCCGTCAACTGGTTGCCCACGAAATAGTTGGCAGCGAAGTACTCGAATAAATAAGCGAAAACGCCCTGGATAAGAAGAGACAAGAGAATGGCGCGGCGGATGTCCTTCTTGGGATTTATGGCTTCTGCGCCCAAAGCTGTGACGGATTCAAATCCGACCAGCAACAGGATGGCTATAGTCGACTGGAATATTACATTAGTGAAATTGTGCGGCAGGAAAATTGCGCTGACCGAAGCGGCGTACGCTATGTCCGGATGGGTCTGCCTGTACACAATCGCCAGGATGGAAAATGCCACCAGCGACACCAGTTGCACTACGTTGATAATCAAAGCGGTCATAGTGGAACCGCTGATGCCACGATAGGCAATGTAGCCGTTGACACCCGCAAACAGCACTGCAACCAGGATCTGCTGCCAGATTGCCAGTGAAACGCCGAATAGTCCAAAGATGTATACGATCAGGGTGGCGGAGAAGGCCACCATGATGCCGGGATATATCCAGTAATAAAGGTGGGAAATCCAGCCCACTATGAACTTGGCTATGCGGGCCCACTGCCGGTGGGACGCCTTATCTTTTTCAAGCAGCGCGGCCTCGGCAAAGTAGTAGGATGAACCACTCCCCGCCTTGGGATATATTTTGGCCAGCTCTGCATAGGAAATCGCCGTAAGAAAGGCCAGTATGAGCGCCGCAAACAGGCCGGTCCACATCTCGCCCATGGTGGATGATGCGCCGTTCATCTGGGCCGCCTGGACCTGGAAAGTCGTCCACAGGAAAGCGCCGGGGGCAATCAACGCCATAGCATTGACCGTCAGAGCGGTCAGACTAAGCGTAGATTTCATGCCTCCTGTACTCTGTGCCCCTGAAACCGGGGGGCTCTGTATATCACTCATAAATTCCTCCTTTTAGCAGGCTGCAATCCGGGAAAGAGATCGAATGCAGAGGAGTCCGACAAATTTTCCGGTAGGTTTCCGCCTGCTTTGTTCTTAATAGCTACAGTTTAGGAGGATGAGATTTCAGGCAAGTTAAAGCGGGGTTACATTCCGGTTAAAGATGAGTTACAGCCGCGTTAAGGGCCGGTTACAGGCATGTTACATGGAGCAGGACAGGTTTAAAACAGGGGAAGTGGGTATTGCGATTTGACTATACGATGAAGTTATTCGGCCAATCAAGCTCATCCACGTATGCACCTTAATTTGCAGTTCGCCTTGATACACATTCTATTAATAATTTTCTTAATTTACCGAAGGTCAACTATGAAACCATTGACACACTGTTTCCCGGATGATAGAGTAAACCAATTTTCCGGATTGGTCGCACAGCCAAACGGCCGCCAGGAGTCTTGATATGGATAAACTAAGCCGCATTGCCGTTGGAATAAGGACGGTTATAATTGCTCTGTTTGCAGCCTTGTTCCTATTGTCAGTTATGCCATTTGTCTTGCCACAACCTGTAAGCGCTCAGGACGTAGTGGCTACGATACCGGTAAGTAGTGCACCCATTGGCGTTGCCATCAACGCCTCCACCAACCGCATCTATGTAGCAAATAACGGCAGCAACAATGTCTCGGTAATCGATGGCAATACCAACACCGTAATCGCTACGATAGGGGTAGGTAATAAGCCTATCGGTGTAGCCGTCAACCCCTCCACTAACCGCATCTATGTAACAAATCACCTCAGCAACAATGTCTCGGTAATCGATGGCAATACCAACACCGTAATCGCTACGGTGCCGGTAAATAGTAGTCCTGTTGGCATTTCCGTCAATCCCGCCACCAACCGCATCTATGTAGCGACAGGCCAGGACAACGGCGATGTCTACGTAATCGACGGAACAACCAACACTGTGACAGCTAAAGTGCCGGGAATGGACACTCCTTATGGTGTTGCCGTCAATGCTTCCACCAACCGCATCTATGTAGCCAATAACGACATTGGCAATGTCTTTGTAATCGATGGAACAAACAACACCTATACTTCAGTACCGGTAAGCTCTCGTGCTTCTGGCGTTTCAGTTAACGCTTCCACCAACCGCATCTATGTAGCATGTGAAGTCAGCAATACTGCGCAGATAATAGACGGAGTGAGCAACACCCGCATAGCTATAGTACCGGTAGGTAGCAGGCCATATGGCGTTGCTGTGGATGCTTCTACCAACCGCATCTATGTTACTAATACGGATAGCAATAATGTCTCGATAATTGACGGACTAAGCAATACCCTCGTAGCTACATTACCGATAGGTAATCAACCACATGGCATTGCTGTGAATGCTTCTACCGGTTTAATCTATCTGTGCAGCATGGGTGATAACCGTGTCTACGTACTGGGTTATACACCTACTGTGAT
>JBEKCL010000146.1:0-9055 GCA_050014895.1 Dehalococcoidia bacterium | reverse complement strand
GCTACCAAGGAATTTTTCACACCCATGGCTCACGCGACGCGGTTTACATTTGCACCGGTAGTCAACAATGCCGTTAAGAATTTCGTGGGAGAGAAACTCGGACTTCCCAAGTCATATTAGGCCGTCGTTGGTATCTAATAATTGATTAAAGGAGGAACGCATGAAGACCTTTGATTACCTGGAAGACTACGCGATGGGTGAGAAGCTGGTTAGCCCCGCCAGGACCATTACAGAAGCTGATATTGTCAACTTCGCAATGATCACGGGCGATTGGTATGCCGGCCACATTAATGCAGAGTTTGCTAAGACAACCATCTTTGGCCAGAGATTTGCTCACGGAATGCTGACCCTTACCCTTGGTAGTGGCCTCATGATGTGGACCGGGCCTAATACCTATGTACCGTCAAGCTTCATTGCCTTTGTTGGCCTGGACGAGGTGCGTATCACCAAGCCGTTATTCATTGGCGATACTATACACTGCGAAGCTACGGTTTTCAGCATGACCCCTGTCAGCAAGGGGAGGGCGATACTTACGTTTAAGGGCGAGGTGAAAAACCAAAAAGACGAGGTGCTCTGCTCCTACAAGCATTCTGTTATGGTACTGCAAAGGCCCAAATAAAATCTAGCAAGTGAATTACATATTCAATTGCCAAATGAATTAATAGGAGAATCAACGAAACAGGGGTGAAAAATGGCAGAAAATACACTAAAAGACAAATGCGCAATAGTTGGAATCGGGCAAACGAAGTTTGACCCGGTACCCAAACGGGACCGCCTTGAGCTTGCATTGGAGGCTATAAAAAATGCGGTTGCCGACGCCGGGCTGAAAATCAGTGACATAGACGGGATCGTCCGATACACAATAGACGGATCAGCAAACGATCAGATATTGGTGAACAATCTAGGCATGAAAGACCTTGCATTCTCTGCTGAAATCCCGTTCTACGGAGGGTCGGGCTGCGCGACTGTTGCCACGGCTGCTGCTGCTGTGGCCGCCGGTCTGGCTAATTACGTAGTCTGCTACAGATCCTGCACACCGTATGATTTCATGGATTTCACCAAACGTAATTCATCGACCATATGGGCCATCGAAGCCGGCGTAGCCGATTTCATGCGGCCATACGGGTGGCTCTCGATGATGGATACGTACGGGCTGATATTCGAGGCGCACAGCGCCAAGTACGGAACTACTGTTGACCAGTTGGGGGCAATCGCAGTTGCGATCAGGAAATGCGCCAACCGGAACCCCAATGCTGTGCTCCACGACGTGCCACTTACGATAGAGGGCCATCGCAAATCCGCCATCGTCTCGGGACGCATAACCGTAGACGATGTTGTGCTGCCGGTTGGCTCTGCTGCCGGAGCAGTGATTGTCACATCGGCTGACAATGCCAAGCGCCTGAAACAAAGGCCGGCCTATATAATGGCAGCCGCCTCGGGACTTGGCCCTGAGCCGAATCTGATATGGGAAATGCGTGTGCTGAGATCGGATGTAACGGAATCCACTGCCAAATGGGTGGCGCCGCGCCTGTTCAAAATGGCAGGTATCAAGCCAAAGGATATCAATGTTGCAGAGTTCTACGACTGCGCTACCAGCAATGTCTTGATGCAGATTGAAGATTATGGCTTCTGCAAAAAAGGGGAAGCCGGAAGTTTTGCAGAAAATGGGAACCTGGAACTGGGTGGGACGCTGCCCATTACCACCAGCGGTGGTTTTCTTGCGGAAGTTGCCTTGCATGGGTTTAACCATGTCCTGGAAGGCGTTCGTCAGATAAGAGGTACCTCCTATTCCCAGGTGAAAGACGCAGAGTTTGTCATGGTCACCAGTTCTATACCTACGCCCACAAGTGCAATCATCCTGAGAAGGAAATAGCCTTCATATGGTAAGCAAGTGAATCAAAATAGGTCCACTGATAGAAACGTATTAGGAGGCAAATAATCATGGCAACTGAATATAAGAAACCGCTGCCCAGGTTTTCTTCCAAATATGGCAAGGCGTTCTATGATGGCTGCAAGCAGCATGAGTTATTAATCCAGAAGTGTTCCAGCTGCGGAAAACACCGTTTTCCACCCCAGTTGGGGTGCCCCTGGTGCGGGTCCACTGAATCGACATGGGCCAAGTCTAATGGCAAGGGCAAGGTCTACACTTTTACCATAATAACGCATTTTGAACCCAGGGCGGTGCCCATGGCTTCATGGCCGCCTGATGAGTATCCAATAAATGTCATTATCGTCGAACTAGAGGATGTCGGCGTCAAGATAGTCAGCAATTTGATTGACTGCAAGCCCGAAGATATCAAAGCCGGGATGCCCGTGACAGTGGTATATACAGATGTAACGCCGGAAGTTACCCTACCATATTTCAGGCCAGCTTAACTTAAACACATTGGCAGCGAGTGCATTTGCATGGATGTTCGAATCGGCACAGCGCATAAATACATAAAAGCATATGATGTTAGATGGCATGGCAGAGAAAGAGCCTACTTCGGTTGCACTCGAAGTTAGAAACGTATCACTTAGCTTTGGCGGAGTGCAGGCGCTTCTGGATGTTAGCTTCCAGGTAAAGCCAAATGAAATAGTAGCGTTGATAGGCCCTAATGGTGCAGGTAAAACCAGCATGCTGAACTGCATAAATGGATTTTACCGGCCGCAAAAAGGCTCAATTACCTATGACGGCCATGTCCTGAATAAACTGCCCGTGCATAAGATGGCGCATCTTGGCCTTGGCCGGACGTTCCAGCATGTACAACTTTATACCGGTCTCAGTGTCATCGATAACTTGATGGCGGGCAGACATATTCACATGCATTCCAATCTAGCAGCCAGTCTAATACATTTTGGCTGGACAAACCGCGAAGAAGTCAAGCATCGAGCCGCTGTAGAGTGGATCATTGACTTCCTGGAGATGCAGGCCATACGAAAGCGGGTGGTGGGTGAATTGCCATACGGGCTACGCAAGAGGGTTGACCTGGGCAGGGCCCTCGCCCTGGATCCAAAGTTATTGCTATTGGACGAGCCCATGGGGGGCCTGTCAGTTGAGGAAAAGGAGGACATGACCAGGTACATCCTTGATGTTTACGAGACCAGGCACATACCCATAATCATGATTGAGCATGATATGGACCTGATCATGGACATCGCTGACAGAATCATCGTGCTGGATTTCGGCCAAAAAATTGCTGATGGATTGCCTGAGGAGGTTGCTAACCATCCCAGGGTGCTGACAGCGTATCTTGGACGGGATGAGCCAGTATGTTGATGTATAGCGAAAAGAGACCGGATGGCTTGAACGGACAAAAATGATTATGAGGTAATTAAGTGGACACATTGCTTCAATTGATAGTCAGCGGCGTTTTACTCGGGGGTGTGTATGCATTGCTTGCCCTTGGTGTGGTTGTGATCTTCAAGGCCACCAAGATCTTCAACTTCGCCGTTGGTTCACTCGCCATGCTGGGAGCGTACCTGCTGTGGAGCTTTTGTGTGGCCTTGCAGTTGCCATTGTGGGTAAGCATCATACTGGTTGTACTGGCAACATGGATCATTGGAGTCGTATTGTACCAGGCAACCGTGCGTCCCATGGTGGGCCAGCCGCTAATGTCCATAGTGATTATGACTTTGGGTATGTCAATACTACTTGATGCGCTGGTGCTGGCATTCTGGGGTTCGCAGCAAAAATACTATGTTCAATTTCTGCCGACAGGAGGAATTCAGCTGGGGACGGTCGTAATTTCCGACCAGTACCTCATTGCATTTGTTGTTGCTCTGCTGTTTTTCGGTGCGCTGACCTTATTCTTCCGGTATACAAACATTGGTCTGGCCATGAGGGCAGTGGCAGAGAATCACGATGCTGCGCGCGCTTCGGGTATTAAGGTCGGGAACATTTTCATGTGGACCTGGGTCATTGCCACACTCACTGCTGCTGTGGGTGGTATCTTGTTAGGCAGTATCCGCGGTTTGGATCTGTCTCTTAGCTCAGTTGGTTTGAAGGCATTCCCCGCCATATTGTTGGGCGGCCTCGAGTCATTCCCAGGGTGCATAATTGGCGGATTTATTATCGGCATTGCCGAAAATCTCGGGTCCGGCTATCTGGATACATTTACGCAGGGTGGAATGTCGGATGTTATGCCATGGATACTGGCAGTATTAATCCTGGTAACAATGCCTCATGGGCTGTTCGGCGAAAAAAGGATAGAAAGGATATAGATAAATGCTACCAGCGGGAATATTCAATACAAGATATCAGCAGGATAAAGCAATTGTCCGGACCAGGCTGCAATGGGTGTTGCTGATCGGGTTTCTCGTATTGCTTTATATCCTGCCCGTATTTGGCTGGGCAAATAGCGTGTTCAGCATAATAAATGCGATCCTTGCAACTATCGTTGCCGTGCTGGGACTTTACCTGGTGACCGGCCTGTGCGGGCAGATCAACGTTGGACAAGCTGCATTGATGGCGGTCGGCGCATACACGACGGCCATTCTGACATCCCATTACGGCGTATCCTACTGGATTGCCTTGCCGTGTTCAGCTCTGGTAGGTGCCCTGGTGGGGCTAATTTTCGGACTCCCCTCGCTGAGGCTTAAAGGTTTCTATCTGGCTGTGACTACGATGGCTGCCCATTTTATCATTATCTGGGCTGTCAGCCACCCACCTCTGGCAAAACTGACCGGCGGCTTTGAAGGTATTTCAATGCCCGCGCCCAGGATCGGTGACTTTGTTTTTAGTGAAGACAAGCTATGGTATTTTGTTGTCGTCGCCATAACCATGTTGATGGTATTTTTCGCACTCAACCTGGCCCGCAGCAGATACGGCAGGGCCTGGGTTGCCATTAGGGACAATGACCTGGCGGCCGAAGTCCTTGGAATTAATGTGTTCTACTACAAGTTACTGGCTTTTGTCCTGTGCTCTGCATATGCCGGCGTTGCAGGTGGGCTATATGCGCCGGTGATCAGCGCCATCTCGCCGGATGCATTTCCTTTCCAGGATTCCATCTGGATGTTGGGTATGCTGGTTGTCGGCGGCATGAGTAGTGTCGTAGGCGTCATAACGGGGGTGGTGTTCCTTAAAGGCCTGAACCAATTTGTGGTAATAAATATCCCGAGTTTGGGTGAGGTGTTGCCCTGGATGAGCACCGGCGTCGTATCAAGTGCAGGCGCAATAGTCTTCGCTGTCATAATCATGCTGTTCTTGATTTTTGAACCCAGGGGTATCGCACATCGCTGGCAGATGTTCAAAGTCTGGTACAGGCTCCATCCATTCCCCTATTAATGGGGAGCAGTAATAATTGCAGGATCGTCTCAAATAGAATATAAAAAATAAAGGAGGAGAAACAAATGAAGAGAGGCAAATTGGTATTCCTGATAGGTTGTGCGGTTTTACTCGCTGTGTCGAGCGTGGCGGTCGCCTGCACGTCTCAGCCAGCGGCCAAACCCGCGACCCAGGCGCAGCCGGCGGCTACTGCTGTACCCACAATGATCAAGATTGGCATGGGTGACCCGTTGACCGGTCCCTATGCAACGACCTGCACGCCTATATTCAATGGCTGCAAGGACTATCTTACATGGGTCAATGACAATGGTGGTTTGACTGTAAACGGTAAGAGTTACAAGTTCGATATCGAATGGGCGGACACTAAGGGTGACGTTCCTACCGGGTTGGCCACTTATAAACGGTTCGTTGAAGATGGGTGTCCAGTCTTCGAGCAGTCAACAACCGCGGAAGCTTCGGCGCAAAACCCTGTTAGCCTGGATCTCAAGGTGCCCATAATTGGTTCCGGCGGTACTGACGATCAGCAGAGAAATAACGATCTTGTATACGTATACATGTTCGACGTGCCTTACCAGATCTCCAATCCCATAGCGCTGCAATGGTACCATGACAATATGTGGAAAGGGACCGGCAGGATGAAGGTTGCCCGCCTATATGTTGACCTGGCCATGGGCAAGATTATGGATACGCAGCCAGTCAATGATTTGATCACACAGGGCCTTGGCTATGACCTTCTCCCGGTGGAATGGTTCCCCGCCACGATCACTGATTTCACTCCTTACCTTCTCAGAATTAAAGATGAGAACCCCGATGTTGTGCTCTGCCAGTGCATTACAGACCCATTCGCCCTGGCCCTGAAGGACGCCGTCAGGCTGGGTATGGATGTCACCAAGCCTCAGTTCATTGGCTGTGAATGGGCGGGCATCAATAGTGCATTCCTCAAGTCTGCAGGCCCGGTTGCCGAAGGCAGCATCAGCTCGTACTATTACAAAAATTTCTGGGACACGCTCGACAACGCAAACAATCCGGACATTCAAAAAGAGCTGGATGTAGCCCAGAAATATCAAAATACCCGCCGGCCGCCCGAAAATTATGCCAAGGGCTATGGACAGGGTGTTGTAATCCGCACCGCCATTGAACGTGCCCTCCAGAATTCCGGCTCTGCAACCAAGGAATCGGTGCAGGCTGAATTGACCAAGTTCAGCAATGTCGATATAGTCGTAACTGGTCCTGTTACCTGGACAAACTGCCAGAGGGACAGCTTGCAGTGCGGCATCGTAACGGTCAAAAATGGTGCACTTACTCCACTCACGCCGCCTAACCTCCAAGCGGTTCCCGGGACAAAAGACAGGATGGGATACCTCTGGGGTGGTGGCTGCAAGGCAAGCCAATAAGGTATTGATTCTTTAAAAGCGAAGCGTGTTCTGTGAGGGCGCTTTGCCACCCTCACAGAACATATTAAGGATATGTTACAAGTTAAGAATATTGAAGTTAAATACAGTGACGTGATCCTTGCACTCAAGGGCGTCTCATTTGAGATCCCAGAGGGCGGGTTAATCGCCCTGGTTGGAAGCAACGGCGCGGGTAAATCTACCACGCTGAAGGCGATATCCGGCCTGCTGAAATCCGAGCTGGGTGAAGTGACAGAGGGCCAGATACTCTGGGATAATGCCAGGGTGGAAAACGGCGACCCCGAAAAGACAGCCCGTAACGGCATTATCCAGGTGCAAGAAGGCCACAAGATATTTGAACACCTCACAGTAGAGGAAAACTTACGGGTCGGGGCAAATATCCGCTCTCCCGGGCCGGCAGAGATGACAAGGAGCCTTAATAAGGTATATGAGTATTTTCCAAAGCTCCGGGATTTAAAGCGCAACATGAGTGGCTATCTGTCCGGAGGCGAACAACAGATGCTCGTAATCGGACGCGCACTTATGGCAAATCCCAAGTTGCTGCTCCTTGATGAGCCTTCAATAGGCCTTTCTCCAGCATTAGTCAAAGAAGTTTTTTGGGTAGTCAAGAGATTGAACGAAGAATCGGGTTTGTCCATATTGCTGGTTGAGCAGAACGTGAGGGCATCGCTTGCAATAGCGGCGTATGGCTACATACTGGAGAACGGACGCATTGTCCTTGACGGGCCGGCTGAAAAGCTAACCTGCAATGAAGACGTGAAGGAATTCTACATGGGCATGAGCAAGTCCGGCGAACGGCGGAAATACAGCGAAATAAAGCATTACAAGAGAAGGAAAAGATGGCTAGGCTGATGCAAACAGCCGTACCTGAAAAGGTGACGACACCGATAACTAAAAAGCGAGTACTTAATATGGAAAATAATAAAGATTATCCGCTCTACGATACATTTCCGAAGTACATGCTGAAGCATTACCAGGAGTGGGGTGATAGGCGTGTCGTCATGCGCAACAAGGAATTTGGTATATGGAAGGAATATACCTGGAAAGATTTCTACGAGAATGTGAAATATTTTGCGCTGGGCCTCAAAAGCCTGGGATTTGAACGCGGTATGAAGACGGCCATAATCGGCGACAATGAACCACAGTGGTGTTGGGCCGACTACGCTGTCCAGTCACTTGGCGGCGCTCCCATGGGTATTTACGTTGATGCCATCCCAGATGAAATCAAGCATATAGTAACGGATTCTGAAGCATCCTTCGTTGTGGCCAAAGACCAGGAACAGGTCGATAAGCTACTGGAAATACGTGACGCCATCCCAGCCATTAAGAAGGTTATTTATTGGGACGAAAAGGGTATGTGGGGCTATAAGGATCCGTACGTCATGAGCTTCCGGCAGGTGCAGGCGCTGGGGAAAGAATTCGAAGCATCTCACCAGGGTGTATTTGAGCAGGAAATCCAGAAAGGATGCGCCGACGATGTGTGTTTATTCTGCTATACCTCCGGTACAACTGGAAAACCTAAGGGTGTGGTCATTCAATATGGTTCGTTGATGGTTCAGATCATGGACTGGATGAAGGTCATACCATGGTACGATCGGGAGAACTACCTGAGCTACGTTTCCCCGGCCTGGGTTACCGAGCATGGCTGGGGGTTTGGCGCCGGGCTGATGATGGGCGCCATCATCAATTTTCCTGAAGAACCTGAAACCCTGGATCAGGACTTGAGGGAGATAGCTCCCCTCAGGATACTCTATATGTCCCGCATGTGGGAAAGCATAGCTTCTACCGTCCGCAGTAAGATGGACGATGCTGATTGGGTAAAGCGGTCCATGTATAACCTATTCCTGCCGGTCGGATATAAAATGGCGGATGCTGCCAGGAAGGGGATACAGCCTAATGTGTTCCTGCGTATCTTGAATAAGATTGGAGACATGCTGGTATTCTATCCGTTGCGAGATAAATTGGGCTTTTCCCATACAAAGTATTGTTTCACTGGCGGTGCACCAACCAGCCCCGATATTTTCTACTTCCTTTATGCCATGGGTATTAAACTCAGGCAGCAATATGGGTCTACCGAAGCGTATACGATCGCAGGGCATTCGTTTGAGCCAATCAGGTTCGATACCCTGGGGCAAATACTACCGGGCGTAGAAGTTAGGATATCGGATAGCAAGTCAGAAGTGCTGGTGAGAAGACATGGGGGGATCTTTAAGGAATATTATAAAGACCCTGAAAAGACCGCACGCGCTCATGCAAATGGCTGGTATCTAACTGGGGATGCCTGCAATATCGATGCCAACGGAGAATTGGTATATCTGGACCGCTGCACAGAGATGTTGGAACTTGCCGGCGGTGAGACCTTCCCTCCTCAGTATAT
>JBEKCL010000145.1:0-9126 GCA_050014895.1 Dehalococcoidia bacterium | reverse complement strand
AGAATAAATGGCCGATTGACTTGTTCAAATGGCACCACTGTATCACACCTGATAGATATTTCTGTCAGAGATGATCTTTACCTGCGTGATCCAGCGGCATAAAAGAGGCCGCAACATCAGTTGAGGCCTCTTAACTTTCTATCGACCGGTCGCTACCGGCTTACTGCCTTTGCCGGTAATCTTATTAAGGGTCTTCTCTACAAAGGCCTCGTATGCAATATGGCCCCAGAGCGATTTGTAGGTGGGGTACATTTTGGGTTCTTTTAGTCGCCGGGCCAGCTTTAGCGCACCCGAAGGGCAACTGACGACGCACTTTCCGCATCCGATGCATTTCGATTGATCAAACGATGCCTTTTCGCCGTTCATTGTGATGGCATGCACAGGGCATATTTTGACACAGGCGCCGATTCCCGTGCATTTAGCGGTGTCCCTGGATGCAATAAAACGTGACACGGCCATGGTATTTGTGGCTCCCATGCCGACCGTTTTGAAAAGGGTGCATGAGCAGGGACAGCAATTGCACAATGAGGTGAACTCTCCCTCAGCATTATCGATATTATGCACCAGCCCTGCGGCATTACACTCTCCCAGGATGCGTAATGCTTCGTTGTAATCGATCTTGCGCGCTATTCCGGCACCGATCAAGGTATCCGCCAGCTCATTGAAAACAAAACAGGTTTCCAAGGGGTGCTCGCATCCCTGTCCGATCACTTTATTTGTCTTGCGGCAGGTGCACTCCGCCACGCCGATCAAAGTCCTGGTTGCCACCATTTTAGATATTACGTCCAGGGGTAGCACCGCACGCGGGTCGGGAACCGGGACATCAATATCAATTTTGCGCGTCGCCGGGGTATGAGTGAGGGCAGCCTCAACCGGCACGACCCGGTAATAGGGCGTTTTGCTAAGCGGCCTGGATTGGCCCTCCATATTAGCGTACCAGTATTTTGCGAATACAATCCGCTGTTCTGTAGCCTCCTGTTTACGCACCTGCTGCTCGCTCAGGTGAGCGATATGGCCCCGCGCAAAAGCACGGCCCCGCGGCGTCTGGTATGCCAGAATGAAACCTTCCCTGGCCAACTTCTCTAAGGCAGGCTGGAGTCGCTCTTTGATGATACCCTTCTTGTCTGCCAGGGGTTCCAGCTTATCAATAGTTATGCCGCCGGTGAACGGCAGCAGGAAAAAGACTTCGATCTCTTCAGGTGTAACTGTCTGACGTAACGCATCCTTGAAGGCTTCGCGGTTGCGAGTTGCGTCTGTCAAGAACTCGTAGTATTTCAGCAGCTCTTCATACGGATCGTTCTTCTTCATGACTATCTCCTTGTTTTAGGCCTACTTATTTTAATGCATTTGGGTTACGTCAATCAGCGGATGGTCCACATCCCACATCGGCTCCTCATTCAGGTAAACGTTCTCATTGCCTCTAATGATGCTCATGCTGCAGGGGTACCCGAACACCACCGGCGAGCCGTAGGTCTTCATACCAGACAGTGTATATTTGCCCACGAAGGTCTCAACGGTACCGCCGCGGAGAGCTTTCATCACTTTGTCAGGGTCGATGCTGCCCGCCACTTGAGCACCTTCCAGGTATTGCCCCATCTCCGTTACTCCGTCGCTGAATGCGCCGCCATAGGGTTCCTTGCCCCCGTACTGAGACTTGAATTCAGCCCGGATTCGGTTGGCCATATCCAGGTATCGCGGTGCTATCGGTACCGTCTTCAGCACCCAGGGATAGCAGAAGTCGCCGCATATGTTCTGCATGGCTTCCTTACTTCCAGCAATGCCTTTGAACTCATCTAAATCGAGGATTGCGCCATTAGCCACTATCGGCCATTTATAGCCAAGCTCGTAGCGCTGCTTGGCCATCAATCCGATCTCCAACGGCGGTCCGAAGCTGAAGAGTACTTCGGTGCCCATCTCGGCCATTTTGATCAGGTAGGGTGTGTAGTTAGTAGTGCCCTCCGGGTAATACAGCCGGATACTCCTCACGCCGTATTTCTTCTGTATTGCCTCATCAGCCGGGGCAAAGATTTTCTCAATGTCCACGTTGCCTCCCTTGATGCCGGTCCAGCACAACGTCTTGTACTGGGGGAAGGCTTTCATCACTGCCATGGCCTGGTTTATGCTCATCTCTACAGCCGGGTCGCCGAAGATGGAATAAGGGTCGCGTTCCGCGTTGTATGTTCCAACATTAATGGTGCTGCCATCGAAAATGACCCTCTCCGCCGTCGTTATCGGTGCTATAGCTGAATAGGCAATTCCAAAGTAGCTGACGATGGCGGAGACGTTCTTATCATAGACCAGGCTGCGCGCCGCCGCAGTATCCGAAGGGACGCTGAAGATGGGCCCGTCGGCGAAGTACAACTCAATCAGGTATTTATCATCGCCAACCTGCCAGCCGCCATCAGCGTTGATCAGGTCGCGGTAGATCTCCATTACGGGCTTGACCGCTTTGCCCCACTGGCTGGCAGGGCCGGAGAACGGCATCACGCTTCCAATCTTAAGGATTTTAGGCGGTGCCGGCGCTTTGGCCACCGGCGCCGCACAGGACGCAATGACCAACAGAATTAAGATAACGGCCAGTGCTATATAACCGGGGTTTCCCATATCAATATTAGAGAGAGAAGTCCGCATGGCCTTGAAAATATAATTTGAGGTTTTCCCTATTCGTTTCAGTGGTTCGAATCCCATAATCTTACCCCCCATAAATATCAATTACATCTTAAGTATTTAATTATCTTTTGACCTGATGGAATTCAATATAAGACCGGTTTGCTTGCTAATATAATCAATTTTTGATGCCATTCAGTAGTGATACAAAAAAAGACTGACAAATTTCATCAACGTTATATTCCGGTTTTAAAATCATATAATGCAGACACATCCCATCAATTAACGCGATCCATACAGCAGCAATAGCTGATGAATCGACTTCCATTTTGATTAAACCTTTATTTTGGGCGTCCTTAATTAAGTCGGTCATAGCATTTTTTGCATTTGTTAAATAGTGCCGGAACTTAGGGATAAATTCGTCAGATTCTTTGTAACTGACAGCCCAACGCCATAGATCGACATAGATAATCATATTTTGTTCCATTGTAGTATCAAGGTTCGTGCCGTCTTTCAGCATGCTGAGCAATACTTTCAGCGGATCATCGCTATTTCCAATTTTATTAATTACCCATCTGGCCCAGTCTTCAATGACAAGTCGAATAATTTCATTTAACACATCTTCTTTGTCAGTGAAGTATTCATAAAACGTTCCCTTACCAATCCCAGCTTCAGCAGTGATTTTCCGTACTGGAGTATTTTCATAACCATATTTGGCTAATAATGGCATCGTTTTTCTAGCGATCTCGATTCTTTTTTGTTCTTTATCAACGATTTTGGGCATGGTATATATCCTTTATAATGACCGACTGGTCGGTCATTTGTGTCTTTATATTAAATAAACTATTTCTCTTTGTCAAGATAAGAAATAAAATTTTGGGACTTGAGCCATGGCCTCACGATCAGGGCAAATATGATAAAACTGCTAATAAACTAGACGAAACTGGTTTTTGAAGGGTAAATAGGGCAACATCAATATGCAACCGTCAATGACCAAACGAACTCTACAGCAATATTAAGCCCCCGTTGACAACCGATCATTGTTCGGTTATTATCTGTATATCCGTTTTCTTATAGTATAATATCGTTCAATATAGTACATAAACATCATTCGGCTAAATATCCTTGAGAGATATTATCCGGCTTGAACAGAGGTTTTTGAATGATAAAACGTAACCCGAAGGCAACCAAAGAACGGATCCTTAATGCCGCAATAAGCGTCTTCTCCCAGGGCGATTTCAACGAGGCCACGATGCGTGATATTGCCCGCAAATCGGCTGTATCGCAGGCCAATATTTACCAGCATTACGACAGTAAAGAAAGCTTGCTTTTCAGCATCATAGATACAGAAACAAAGCAGATGAAGATCGACCTGAAGAAGCACCTGACCGGGATAAAGGGCACACAGAACAAACTAAGGAAAATGACGTGGTTTTATCTTGACTTCCGTGAGCAAAACAGGCAGTTATCATGGTTAGAAACCATAAGTTTGAATGTAAAAACCTGGAGTGAAGCCGTAGAAGTCTGGAACGGCTCCATGGAAATTGCGGGAATATTCAGGGATATCCTGGCCGAAGGGAAAAAGAATGGCGAAGTCCGGAAGGATGCAGACATCCGTGTTGCGGGCCATTTATATTTCGGCGGTCTAAGGAACGCAATATCATTCTGGCTGCTGGGCAAGCAATTTAAGAAGCTTGCCGCTGAAGTCGCCGACCCTCTGACCGATTTAGTCTGGGAAGCCGTTAGGACACGTCCTGCAAGCCTCCAATGCCCATTATTAAACGTAAAAGGAAACATCACTAAGCGTAAAAGGCCAACTATTAAAAAATAAATAAGGGGGGAATATCATGATAAGAACGGTAGAACAGTATTTGCAAAGCCTGGATGATGGCAGGCAGATGTGGTGCCTGGGTGAAAAGGTCAAGGATGTAAGGTCTCATCCTACGATCCAGAGCATTATCCGTGCATCAGCCATGGACTACGTATTGCCCAACGATCCCAGGTTCAAGCACCTGTTCGTGACCAAAGACGCGGACGGGGAAGATATCAATTTCCTGCTGACCGCACCAAAAAGTGCCGAGGACCTGCTTAGAAGGCGAGAATGCTTCATTACAGGAATGCGGTCAGGCGGCGGTATAGTCCTCCATTGCATGGGCATAGACGCCTTGACGGCATGTACAGTTGCCGCACAGAAAATGGACAAGAACCTGGGGACGCAATATACGCCGCGTATTGAAGCTTACAGGAAGTATTTGCAGAAAAATGATGTTGGCATTACCGGCGCAATTACCGATGTAAAGGGCGACCGCGGTTTACGCGCTTCCAAACAGGTGCAGCATAAGGATTTTTATGTCCGGGTAGTTGATAAGCAAAAGGATGGGATAGTCGTCCGTGGAGCTAAAGTGCATATCAGCGCCTCCCACGGCGCCAATGAAGCGCTGGTGCTACCCTGCAGGGCACATAATGACGAAGAAGAGAAAGATTACGCCCTGGCGTTTGCCGTCCCGATGAATGCCAAGGGGTTAAAACTGCTGGGTGTTGAGCCAAATGTAAGATTGTCAGGAGAGGAATGCGATTGGGACTACCCGATCAGCGGTGCCTGTCAGCCTACAGAAAGCCTGATCGTCTTTGACGATGTTTTTGTGCCGTGGGACCGGGTTTTCATGTGCGGCGAATGGCAATATTCGAGAGATATCACATATGCCTTCGCCCTTTTCCATCGCCTTTTCGGTTCATCCCGCATGTCCGCCGAGCTGGAGATACTGGTAGGCGCTGCAGCACTGATGGCAGAATATAACGGAATAGAGAAATACGAGCACGTACGCAACAAGCTCGCCTGGCTGGCTATGTACGCAGATACCGTCAAAGGCATGAGCAAGCTGGCCTGTACGGACTGTGAAAAATCGAAAGATACAGACCTGGTTATACCCAATGCAATGTATGCGAATATTGCAAAATTCACGTTTGCTGAGAATTTGCACGAAGCCAACAAGATAATCCAGGATATCAGCGGAGGCATGCCGGCCACCGTACCGGCTTATAAAGACTGGAAAAACCCTGAGATACAACCTTACATCGAGAAGTACCTGGCCGGCAAAGCGGGCATACCTACCGCAGACCGGATCAAAGCCAGCAGGCTGGTCAAGGATTACACGGGTGCCTACCACCAGGTAGCCAATATACATGGAGAAGGCTCCCTGGCTGCGCAGCGCATGTTCCTGTTCATGAGCGCAGACTGGAACAAGTACAAAGCAGCCGCTAAAAGGGCAGCCCATATCGATGGTTGGCAAAAAGAGCCTCACTATGGACATTTGCCTGAACCGGAGAAAGTGGTCGGCCCAAAGCTACCACCGATAGACAAATCCTATAAACTGTAAACAGCTTAAAGGAGCACTACCATGAAAGAAGTATCATTGGGCGGTTTTCAAGACAGGGATGATACCCTTCATCTCAACGACAATAGAGATCAAGATTATTATGAGTGGTGGTATTTCGATGCACGGTTTGATAACGGCTATGCCTGCGTAGCAACGTTCCACTGGTTGAACGCTTTTATCAGGCCACATATCCCGACGGTACAGTTGTTTATTTATACGCCGGACGGGAAAAAGCACATCGGCATGGCTGCTGTAGATCCCAAGAAATGTTCAAGCGGCGCCGATAAATGCACCGTGAAAATGGGAGACAATTTCATACGGCAGGAAGGCGATAAATATGTGTTTTCAATGAAAGCGCAGAAGATCGGCGCCGAGTTGACATACCACAGAAGAATACCCGGATGGAAACAAAACGGCACCGGTCTACTTTATGATGATGGTGACAAAAAACAGGGATGGGTAATATCAGCCCCCAGGTCAGATGTTGAAGGTACCCTGTATATTGACGGTGTTGCCGTTCAGGTAAAGGGCAGGGGATATCATGATAAAAACTGGGGCAACTCAAACATGTATGACTGTTTCAGCGGCTGGTACTGGGGTCGCCTGTATGATCCTAAATTCACTTTAATATATTACTGGCTCTATCCCGTCGACAAAAAAGCGCCTGTCATATCCCGGCTGCTGCTGGCACAGGACAACAAGCCAATACTGATCACCAATGACTATGACCTTAAAATAGAAAAAGAAGAAATTTGTGAGAAGTTCGGTAAAAAGCTGCCCATGAAAATTGTCGTGCAAAGCAAAGCCACAAGTGACGTGCAGTTCCGCTGTGAACTACTGACTACCGAGGTAAAGGAAAGGGACAAGCTGCCAAAAATATCGGAATGGGACCAGTACCATTGGCGCTTCCTTGGCGATCATAAAATTGAAGTCAAAGTTGACGGTAAATCCCAGGTAAGTTCCGGTCAAGCCATACATGAACACCTGCTTTTCAGGTAGCAGGTTGCCAGGAAGTAGTAAAATAGCAGTGAGGTATAGCGATGCGTAATGAACTTTATGACCAACTGGCTGACGCAATCAAGCGCAAAGGCGGAGGAATCCCAGCCGTTAAATGCGAGGAGTTCCGTGCCGTTGTAGATGAATTATTCACGCAAGAAGAGGCTGAACTGGCAATCATGATGCCTGATATGCTTGTATCAGCCGATATGCTGGCCGCCAAGACAAAGCTTGATGCACAGAAGGTTGCAGAGCTATTAGATACAATGACCAGGAAAGGGCTGCTTTTCGCCATTAACCGCCAAGGCACATGCTTATATTCTCTCTTAGCGTTCGTTCCCGGAATATTTGAAAACCAGTTCAACACGGGGCCGGTAGATGAACGCGCTAAGAAGCTGGCCAGAATATTCGATAATTATCTTACTGCGATCACTAAGATGGCTGTTTCTACCCCGGGAGTTTTTTCCAGCATTCCATTTGCAAGGGTCATCGCAGTAAATAAGGACATCCCCAGTAATATCCGAATCAATACTTATGATGAACTGACACCCTATATCGAAAAAGCCCATGCCATCGGGATGGTCACCTGTTTCTGCCGTCATAAGGGAGAACTGCTGGACAAACCCTGCGACAAACCTAAAGACGTTTGCCTTGCAATTGGACCTGGCGCAACTTACATGGCCGAATACGGTTTTGGGAAACTCATTTCTAAAGAGGAGGCTTTCAAAGCGCTTAAACGGGCTGAGGAAGCCGGCCTTGTGCACTGCTCCAGTAATACTGGGAAATATATAGACATGATCTGCAACTGCTGCACCTGCCACTGCATGATCCTTCAAAGCCTGAAGAATTCCGCTGTTCCCAGTCTGGCTGCCACATCAAGTTTCAGTGCAGGAGTTACCGCAGATGAATGTATCGGATGCGGCGATTGCATTGCCAGATGCCCGATGGAAGCGCTGGCCATGAAAAATGACCTGGCACAGGTGGACGAGAAACGCTGTATAGGTTGCGGACTCTGTGTCAGCACTTGCCCTACAGGAGCGATAGTGCTGCATCCCAGAGATGGAGCCAATGTTCCAATACCGGATTCCATACAGCTCAACGTGGCTATCGTTACTGCGGCCAAATCAACATAAATGAAATTACTTTTACAGGAACGAATTATCCCAATTCAGTAATCTAAATATAAAGGGCCCAGATAAAATCCCGGCCCTTTACTTTACATCAATCGGAATGAAAGTCTATTTAGTAAATTGTCTATATTTTTTAATGATCGCTACCGTCGCGTAATCTGTTAACAGAACCGTGCGGTTGATACTCTCAGCTGCCTGGTATTGGTCCAGTGCAGACGAAAATAGCGTATTGAATTCCGCATGAAGCCATAATTGCCTGCGTAACATTATCAATGCGTATACAGCTTCCTCCAGGGGAATATTCTCATAAAATTGTTCCTCAGCCCACTTGGAGAAATATACGGATACATTCTCATAACTATTACGTTCAAAGTAGAGCTTCTTAAGATTTTTGTAGAATAGCTCACCCTGATTTACCAGCTTATACTCCCGTACCTTACGGTATTCTTTAGTCCTTTGATTCTTTGTTAATGCTTTGGCCCATTCCCTGGCAATATCGGTGGCGTGTTGTTCAGCAAAATTCAGCAATTTGTCAGCATATGCTACGTACATCACAGTCACCCCCTTTTTCATATTTCGAATACCTGAATAAAAACACACGCATTTGGAACAGTAATGGAAAACTCTCAATCAGCCCCTTTAATGCTCACCTCCCCAGTAAATAATTTCGTATAATTTATTTACTCAATTAAATTATAGAGTGGCTTTTTTCAAATAACAAGAGACTCAGGTCACTTATCTCTAATTAATTCGAAAACAACCGGGCTGGCGGGGTCGGGGCAGGCAACCGTGGTCCTATCAGGATCGTTCTCCCAGGGAAAAGTTCCGCCACAAATCAGGACTTGCGCAAAAGGGAAAATGGTGTAAAACGCCCATGAGCATAAATTGGCCGGGCAAATATCTGAGATCTCAAACTCATCTCCTACCTTGTGACATGCCACACAAGTACCCTTTTGAGAGATTACCCTTGCCCTGATCTTACGTTCTTTAATTTCTTCCATAACTCACTCCCATCC
>JBEKCL010000144.1:0-9138 GCA_050014895.1 Dehalococcoidia bacterium | reverse complement strand
AGGATGCTGATAAGTGCGAGCGAAATTAGCGCAGACGGGTTTAGGTTAGCTAGTTCCGCAGGTATGGAATAAATAGAAACAAGCTTACCGTCCATCACATGCTTCTGTACGGCAATCAATATCATCCCGGAAGCCATAATGACAAGCGTGATGAAGATCCAGACGCGCAGTATCAGTCCCAACGTATTGTTGAATGCATGTAGCCTTTTTTGATCCTTTCCCGGTTCAGCGTTTATCAATGATTCACTCCTAATATACGTGCAGGGCTTTGAGAAACATCGTAATTGCCGTCAGTACTATGATTACGGTGAATATTCTTGAAAGCAGTAAACCATGTACCTTGTGTGCCACAGAGGACCCCAACATTGAGCCGAAATATACGCCTATCGTGAGCGGGGCAATAATTTGAGGCAGCACATATCCGTTTAAAGCATAGACCATGGAACCCGTCATGGTTGTGAAACATAACAGGAGACTGCTGGTGGCAATCGTTGCCTTGATGGGGACCTTCATGATCAGGCTCATGACGGGAACATTGATTATTCCACCACCCACACCCAGCATGCTGGAGATGATACCTCCGAAGAAACCGGTTATCACTCCAACTTGCGGACGGTGGACCTGGTAACTGATTTCTTCGTTCACTGCAGGGTCGTAATATGAATCGTCCAACCAGGCATGCCGGGCGTGTGACTTCTCAAGCACCAATTTTTGTAGTTCGATCTGTTCCTCGGTCAGCTTTCGCTGCTTTTTCGGTATCATAGTATAAGCCACATAAAGCAATAGTATGCCGAAAATCAGGATGAGCACTGTGCTGGAGAGCCTTGTGGCCAATAAAGCACCCACTACGGCTCCTGGTACCAGTGTAGTGGCCAGTAAGATGCCCAGCTTGAGATTAGTCATGTTTTTGCGTATGAAAATGCTGGTTGCGGTGAGGGCGTTTGTTACGATAGAGACCAGGCTGCCACCAATAGCATATTGGATGGGTATACCCATTGTAAGGGTCAATACGGGAACTATTATGATGCCTCCACCCACGCCCATCATCGAACCCAGCAATCCTGCTCCGAAGCCGGTTACGGCAAGTATCCAGATATTAACATCGACGGCCATCGTGTCTCACAGGATATCACCCCAAATTTAAAAATCCAAATTCCAGTGTCATCCCGATGTAATCGGGATCTACTGCGCGGTCACAAATGGCCAGGAGATCACCACGTCGCTTCGCTCCTCGTGGTGACATATTTCTTTTTATTCATAAATCTATTGTATAGAGCTTAGAGTTAGTATGTTGTTTGCAGCTTGGTATTTCCTCTTGCTTTGATGTTATACTTTCGCCTGAATCTAAATATAAGGAAATGAAATGGCAAGAGTAGACGGACGCGCAAATGATGACCTGAGGCCGGTCAAGATAACCCTGGGATACCAGGACTACCCCGAGGGTTCGGCCCTGATAGAAATGGGAAATACGCGAGTGCTATGTGCAGTCAGCGTGGAAGACCGAGTGCCTCCTTTTCTGAAGGGGCAGGGCACAGGCTGGGTGACAGCCGAGTATGCAATGTTGCCGCGGGCCACTCATACGCGCACTTCCCGCAATCCTGACAAACAGGCAGGACGTTCCCAGGAAATACAGAGATTGATCGGCAGGAGCCTGCGTGCCGCCATCGATATGAATTCATTGGGAGAGCGGACTTTCACCATAGACTGCGATGTGCTGCAGGCCGACGGTGGTACACGTACGGCCAGCATCACCGGGGCTTATGTGGCCCTTTATGTAGCTCTCAATAAGCTGAAGAAAATGGGCATGTATAAGGTTGTCCCGATTAAGTGCGCCGTGGCGGCCATCAGTGTGGGAATAGTGGACCGGCTGAAAATGCTGGACCTGTGCTACGAGGAAGACTCCCGCGCCGCTGTTGATTTCAACGTGGTCATGACCGACAAGGGCGAATTTGTAGAGTTGCAGGGCACGGCGGAGGGTAAGCCCTTTTCCAAAGACGCTATCGATGCTCTTATCGCACTTGCCGATAAAGGTATAAAGCAGCTTTTCGAAGAACAGAAGAAGGTGCTGGCGGCGCTGAAGTAAAATTTAAGGTCTTACCTGCCCGTTTCCCCTGATGCACCACTTGTAGCTGCTGATTTCCCTTAGCGCCATGGGGCCGCGTGCGTGGAATTTCTGTGTGCTGATCCCGATCTCAGCGCCCATCCCGAACTGGGCCCCGTCCGTGAAGCGTGTGCTGGCATTGGCATAAACGCAGGCAGCGTCGACCTCATTTAAAAACCTGTCGATCGAAGCGCTATCTTCGCTGATAATTGCTTCGGAGTGGCCGGACCCGTAGGTATCGATGTGCTCAAGGGCCTCTTCCAGTGAATCAACCACTTTGATTGCGGCTACCAGGGCCAGGAACTCTTTACCCCAGTCTTCCTGTACGGCCGGGTGTACCTTAAACCCATCGATGGATTTGAGGATGTTGAGAGACCGGTGGTCGCAGTGCATCTCCACCTCTGCCCTGGCAAGCTCCTTCGCCATGCGGGGCAGGAATTCAGCAGCAATGTCTTTGTGTACGAGAATGCAGTCCAACGCATTACAGACCGTCGGTCTTTGCACCTTGGCGTTATACGCTATAGCCACCGCCTTATCCAGGTTGGCCGTTTTATCCGCATACATATGGCAGACGCCTATGCCACCTGCTACTACTGCCATCGAAGCGTTTTCCTTAACGAACTTGATCAGGGACGCTCCCCCGCGGGGTATGACCAGGTCTATGTAGTCTTTCATCTTGAGCATATGGTCGACCATGCTGCGGTCCGGCGATTCGATGAATTGCACCGAGCCGCGGGGAATACCTGTTTTATAGGCGGCCTCCTGCACTGTACTGGCGAGCGCCAGGTTGGAGCGGCTGGATTCCTTGCCGCCGCGCAGTATTGAGGCATTTCCGGATTTCAGGCAAAGAACCGAAATATCTACGGTCACGTTCGGCCGGCTTTCATAGATTGCCCCGATCACGCCGAGCGGCACGCGCCGTTTGCTTAAAAGCAGACCGTTAGGCAATGTCCGTTCTTCGATAATTTCGCCAACAGGGTCAGGAAGGGCCGCAACAACTTTTACATCGTCGGATATACCCTTCAGCCTTTTGGAATTTAGCATGAGGCGGTCTAGCATGGCCTCTCCCATACCTGACGCCTCAGCTTCCTTATAGTCCTTCTCATTGTTATGGAGGATCTGGTCCTCCTTATCTAGCAATGCCTGTGCAATAGCCAGCAGCGCTTCGTTCTTCGTGCTTGTCGGGACGAAAGCAAGCTTTTTAGATGCTATTTTGGCCAATTTGGCTTTTTCTTCGAGTTCATTAAATGATGCCTGCATAGGTACCCCCCTTAATCATTGCCCGGATTTAAACCAGTACCAGGTTGTCCCGGTGGACTGCCTCATCGCCGTATTCGTAGCCCAGTATATCTGCGATACCGGCGGATTTGACTCCCTTTATCCTGTCCAGGTCGTCCGAACTGTAGTTAGTGATCCCGCTGCCGATCCGTTTTCCGGTGCCGTCGTGAATATCGATTACATCGCCTCGGTTGAAATTGCCTTCAACCCCGGTTATGCCTGCCGGCAGCAGGCTCTTGTTCTGCTTGCGTAAGGCTGTTGCTGCGCCCTTATCGATGGTAAGCTTGCCCATGCAGCAAAGCCCTGACAGCAGCCAGCGCTGCCTGCTCTCAATTTTACTTTCCCGTGCTATGAAAAAGGTGCCCACTTTTTTGCCATCTGCAATTTTCACAATAACATTGGGCTCAGATCCTTCAGCGATGATAACGGGTACGCCGGAGGAAGTCGCCAGCCGTGCCGCCTCAATCTTGGTTGCCATTCCTCCCGTACCGCGGGAACTGCCGGCGCCGCCTGCCATCTCTTCTATTTTCTCATCTATTTTCTCCACGATTAGTATCAGCCTGGCTTTTTTATCCTGCTGGGGATTGGCGGAGTATAGTCCCTTTACGTCGGATAACAATACCAGCAGGTCTGCATCCACCAGGTTGGCCACCATCGCCGACAGGTTATCATTGTCGCCGAACTTGAGCTCTCCCAGTTCGTCGATGCAGACTACGTCGTTCTCGTTCACAATGCAGATCACCCTCAGGTCGATCAGAGCCAGAAGTGTGTTTCGTGCGTTCAAATACTGAGAGCGGTCTGCCAGGTCGGATTTAGTCAACAGCGCCTGGGCTACGGTTATGCGGTATTTGGCGAATAGTTCGTCATATATATGCATCAGGTGGTTCTGCCCTACTGATGCCATGACCTGTTTGAAGGGAATGTCCTTCATCTTATTCTCAATACCCAGCTTCTGACGGCCAGCCGCAATCGCTCCGGACGAAACCAGGATTATCTCATGCCCCAGGCTGTGCAATTCGGCAACTTGCCTGGCCAGGTCGGACATAATCTTCATGTCCAGCTTGCCGCTGCCGCCGGTCAGCAAGTTGGTGCCCAGCTTGATGACTATACGTTTATATTGCATAGCGACTAAATTATAACACAGCAGCGAGGCTGCCAAAGCTGTCGGCAGAGGGGGCCTACCCTGTATGAAATCGGCAGCGAATATCATAATACGAAAATATCACGTTGTGATGCACCGGATCGCAGGATCAAACTAAGGGGATCGTTTACTTTACAAGTATTCGGGGCGGTACTATAATTCTTGCTTGTGTTCGAAATCAACCAGGACTTGATGGGAATACTCACCAAGCTTTCCCCGATCTGCACTTATCCGGAATCTAAAGCCTACCTCGTAGGCGGTTTTGTGCGCGATTGGCTGGTAGGGCGGTCTACCACTGACCTTGATATTGCGGTCAGCGGGGATTCTCTTGCAGTTGCGCAGGAAGCTGCAGAACTCGTCGACGGCCGGTATGTCATGCTAGACGAGGATAATAAGGTGGGGCGTGTAGTGGTTGCCGGTGAGTTGCAACCCTGGCATATTGACATAACATCCTATGAGGGAGATATCGAGCATGACCTGCTGCGCAGGGATTTCACCGTGAATGCTATGGCCCTCGACCTGGCGGCTTTTGTGGCAGGCGATATCAAGTTGCTTGATCCGGCGGGTGGGGATGATGATTTGAAGAAAGGCCTGCTCAGACAGGTTACAGACAGGATTTTTGATGCCGACCCGTCCAGGCTGATGCGGGCTGAGAGGTTGTCCAGGGAACTTAATCTTGAAATCGAACCGGTAACGGAGCAATCTATACGTCTCAACAGCGTCCTTGTGACCAGCGTACCCAGCGAGAAAATTAGAGAGGAATTGCTTAAGATACTGGCCCTTCCCTACGCAAGCAATGCGCTCCGTCATCTCGATGATCTGGGACTTCTTTGCCGGATAATCCCTGAGATAGGTGAAATGAAGGGCGTCAAACAGCCCGGGGAACATTATTGGGACGTGTTTGACCATTCCCTCGAGTCTGTGGCTGCCGTAGAGTTCCTGTTAAGGGATAGTGATTGGGTATACGGAAGGGGGGAATTGCGGGCATTTGTCCCCTGGTCGGACGAAATCGATCAGCATTTTAAAGAAGAAATTAGCGGCGGCGTTACCCGGAGCACACTGATAAAAATAGGCGCTTTGCTTCATGACATATCCAAACCAGGGACCAAGACACAGGATGAAAATGGACGGATCAGGTTTCTCGGTCATACCAAGGAGGGAGCGTCTTTAGCTGTATCTATCCTCGAACGCTTGAGGTTCAGCGGCAAAGAAATCCGCTATATTGAAATGCTTGTTTATCATCACCTCCACCCTGCACAGATGTCCAATGAAGGCTTTGCCACTCACCGGGCCATCTATCGCTATTTCAGGGATACCGAGGGTGCCGGTATCGATGTTATATTCCTGGCGCTGGCCGATTACCTGGCAGTCGGCGGGCCGAGGCTGGATATTGACGAGTGGCATATGCATATTGAGCACATCCAGTATATAATGAATGTTCATAAAAAACAGGAAAGTGAGATAATGCCCCTGCGGCTTATAACAGGGAATGACCTGATGCAGGAGTTCAAGCTGGCCCCGGGAAAAGACATCGGCCGGTTGTTGGAAATGGTCAGGGAAGCACAGGCAGCAGGAGAAATACACACCAGGGAGGAAGCGCTGCAATACGTAAGAAATGACTTTGGCATGGGCGCTTGCTGTGCTGCCTGATAAAACAGCAACAATTGTGATTAACTGACACTCGGGAGGGAGAATAGATAATTGAAAACAAGTAATATCTGGCTACTGGTAATCATCCTGGCCCTGTTTGGCTTTAGCCTCTGGGCCGTAGTTCCGCTGGATGGCGACAGGTTCGGGCGCAAAGGTCTTACCATGGGCCTGGACCTTAAGGGAGGCGCTTACCTGACGTATGAGGCGGACCTGTCCAAGATGGATCCGACCCAGACAGTCGACCAGACCATGACAAGCGTCCTCGGCAAGATCGAGCGGCGTGCCAATGCTTTTGGAGTTAAGGAACCTATCATCCAGAGGCAGGGAGAAAACCGCATCCTGGTACAGCTTCCAGGGGAAAAGAATGTAGATGAAGCTAAAAAGCTGATCGGCCAGGTGGCCTTGCTGGAGTTCAAGGAAGAAACCCTTGATGCCAGCGGCCAGCCCAAGAAGGACGAGTCCGGCGATGTCGTATGGAAAACTGCCACTGCAACCGGCACCGACGGCAATCAAAAGGACCTGACCGGTAAATACCTGAAACCCAATTCCAAGGTTGTTCTCCAAAGCGGCACTAATGAGCCGCAAGTCGCTTTCGAGTTTAATGACGAGGGCGCCGTCCTTTTCGAGCAGGTCACCAAACGTAACCTGCAAAAACCGCTCGGCATATTCCTCGATAATCAGATGATTTCGGCCCCTACTGTCCAGGCTGTTATCAAGAGCAGCGGTGTCATCACCGGGGTTGAACTGGCAGAGGCCAAGAACCTGTCGATTCAGCTCAACTCAGGTTCATTGGATGTGCCTTTGACTGTGATACAGGAGCAGACGGTAGACGCCACACTGGGTGCTGACTCGCTGAATAAGAGCGTGGTGGCAGGCGCTATCGGCCTTATACTGGTTGTCCTCTTCATGATTCTCTACTACCGGATGTCCGGTGTTATTGCCACCCTGGCGCTTATCTTTTATGGCATTTTCCTCGCAGCCATCTTTAAGCTCGTGCCGGTTACAATTACACTGGCTGGTATCGCAGCAGGTGTTGTATCGGTGGGTATGGCGGTTGATGCCAACATACTCATTTTTGAGCGTATGAAAGAAGAGCTGCGTGCAGGTCGTACGCTGGGCGCCGCCGTGGACGCCGGCTTCGACCGTGCCTGGCTTGCCATACGTGACAGCAACGTGACCACTTTTATTGCTTGTATCGTGCTCTACTGGTTCGGCGACACTTTCGGCGCCTTCATGGTCAAGGGTTTCGCCCTGACACTATTCATCGGTGTGGCCTTGAGCATGTTCACGGCGATCACGGTCAGCAGGGTTTTCTTGCAGGTGATCGTAAGGGTGGTGAAAAATTCCTGGTTCTACGGAGTTAAAGCATGATAGACATAGTAAATAAGCGGAACTGGTTTTTCCTTATATCGATTTTCCTGCTCGTACCGGGCATAATTTCCATGATTGTCTTTGGTTTCAAGCTGGGCATTGATTTCAGCAGTGGCACGATCATGACCCTTAATTTCACACCGGCTGTTGAGCAGTCTGCATTGCGTGACCAGATGGGGCAATTGGGCTATGGCGACGCAACTATCCAGAAAACCAGCACGGGAGATTACCTGGTGCGTACCTCGGGGATTGATACAGATCAGAAAACTGCGCTCCTGGACGGTTTGAAGAAAGGCCTGAATGCTGATGTGGCAGTCCGGGACTTCAATGCGGTATCACCTCTCGTTGCCAGCGAAGTCGCCCGCAACGCGGCTATCGCTGTCGGCATTGCATCCATTTTTATGATACTTTACATCGCCTTCGCCTTTCGCAAGATGCCCAGCCCGTTCAAGTGGGGCCTTTCCGCAGTCATCGCATTGTTGCATGACGTGTTAATCGTTATGGGCATCTTCTCTATACTCGGTTGGGCCATAGGATACCAGGTGGACTCCATGTTTATCGTGGCCATGTTGACCATAGTAGGTTATAGCATCAACAATACCTGTGTGGTCTATGACCGCATCAGGGAGAATGTTCGCAAGGGCATCAGCAAGGACTTTGCAATAACGGTAAATTCCAGCATTCTCGAGACCATTGCCCGCTGTATCAACACCAGCCTTACCGTTATCCTGACCTGCCTGGCCATTTACCTGTTCGGCGGCGTGACGATCCAGCAGTTCATCATGGCCTTGCTCATCGGCGTCGTGGTTGGCATTTACGACTCAGTTTTCGTGGCCGGCCCGTTACTGGTGCTCTGGGACAGGGGTATGAAGACATCACCGGAAGCCGCGAAATAAGGGGGATATATGGATAGAAATACGTTTATCGGAATATGGGCGCTGATAATGGTGCCGCTGGCTACATTTATGGGCATCGCCGGTATGATCCTCGGCGTGGCCGTTATCCTGCTGCTCGGTATTGGAACCAAAGAAGGCTAATCCGGAATTTCCCTTCGGTATACCTTTACAGCGAAATTGCTAAATAGAAACATGCGGGACATATGTCCCGCATGTTTTTTTAATTGTCCTTTAGTTTATGGATATTGCGGATGGTCTTGATGAAGCCGTCGAATTCCCTGGGGGAATAGGCCATCGGCGGTGCGCCCAGGGGGTCGGCGACTTCCTGGTGTCCCAGTAGAAGCTCAAAAGTGGCGGCAACCGAATATGCCAGCGCCATCCGGTTATATCCGCCTTCGAGTGTATAAACCAGCCGGTTGGGACAGAGTTCGTCGGATATAGCCTTAATAGTCTTTGCCATCCTGGCGAATCCCATTGTGGTGACGTTCATATTCGAGATCGTGTCCTGCCAGTGGGCATCGTAGCCAGCCGACACCAGCATCAGGTCGGGCTTATAACGTATTGCCAATGGCGTCAAGATCTCATTAAAAACCTGCAGATATTCCTTATCGCCCAGGTCGGCTTCCAGCGGGACGTTTACGTTATATCCTTCTCCCAGGCCTTTACCCGTCTCCTCGGCGCTGCCGGTGAAGGGGTACCAG
>JBEKCL010000143.1:0-9292 GCA_050014895.1 Dehalococcoidia bacterium | reverse complement strand
CTGCTGTACTCCCGGCACCGCTCCGTAAGGGGCGGATTAACAAAGTCTGTAAAAGGGGCGGGGGCTAAAATCCCCGCCCTAAACTTTACGGGGATATACCCAAAATGCTAGCCTATTGCCTTAAAGATTAGGGTCTTATAACTCGAATGGCCTTGAGCGGCGAGCAGGCGATACGAGCAATCTGTATCCAGGCACCGGTGCTGATTTTTATGGACTTCAGAATGCCTGGAATGAATGGCTTAGAGACGCTGAAAAAAGTCCAGAACTTGATTTACGATGTACCTGTGGTCATGATTTCAGCCGACATGGATGGGGATGTGATTACCGAGGCCCTAAGAACGGGACGATCCCGTTACTTTCTTCCCAAGCCCTTTAGTATTGCATCCCTAAAACAGCTAGTCAAAGAGATTTTGGCTTCGCCGCCCAGGGCATTGGCAATAGCAAATTAGCCTTCCCCAGCATACCTCTCTATAACCCTCTTATATATACCTCGGGCACACGTCCGGGGCTTTACTTTTGCTTCGGCAACCACATCTCGCAGACCTGGGCAAGCGGAGTGAGGCAGAAAAGACAGGCCACGGCAACTGACTGGGGCTGTCTAGACGCCTTTGTCTTGGCGCCGGACCCAGACTCGCTTATTCGCTTATTGATAACTTGACAAATCGATTTTCTTATGCAACCAATTTGTCTCTTAGGCCTGTGGCTGCGATATCGTAGTTACCCCTGGCAAATAGCCAGGTGCAATACTCATTAGCCGCAAGTTTTCCGTGTTCAAGGCTCTCTTGGAACCTTTTGTCAAGCTCGTCACGCCCCAGTTTTAGCAGCATGGCAAGCAACTGCGGGTTTTGATCCTCTCCGGTTGTTTTTGCTAAGCCAACCAGTGCATTGTTCAACGACTCCTCCATCCGGTCGATAAAATAATTCACTGATGACCCCTCCTTAGCCAGTTTAACCGGCAATTTTTTTGTCTCTGTAATTTTACTATAATTTCCTTAAAGCAACCTGAATGGAAACTGAATGAATGCTAAGAATACCTGGACCGGCTACTTATTTTCGGACGGACCGACTACTTTCGAGCGTAGGACGCAGCTAACTGACTAGATAACTTAAGGGCGCATTTGGCGCAACCTTTTCCCTGAAATCCGATACACTCTCCATTGCCGCAAAAAACACATTCCAAGTAACGACCTCGCTTGAGGAATTTTCATGCAAGGTCATTGCCAGTAATTCCTTTACGGTCAGTGCTGAAAAATCCGGATACATTGTGGACATGTTGTCATCCCTCTCCCATAAAAAATTAGAGATCCGTGGGCATTTGAATTGCCCCAACTCTCTGTTGTTATTTAGCTTATACCGCAAAAATTTTGATTTGAGTTCAAGGCATGAACATTTTTATCTTGTAACTTAAGAAGGAAAATAAAGTTTTAGAAACGAATTATTACTAAGGACAGAGATGGTTTAATATTGGCAATAAAGTGGGTTCAAGTCCAGCTCCTGGCGTGTATTTTTGTAAATTATTTTAACATGAAGTATGGTAGTAATTTGACCGGATGTTTTTCCGCTTTATTTGAAGGTAAAGTAGAAAATTATATATTAAACATAGTTAATGGGCAATCTATAGAGAAACTAATCATATTATATAAATAAATACTATAATCATACTATTGTGTATATGAGCCACAATAAAGTAAAAATGGAGGTAATATAAGATGGGCTTAATGGGCAAGTTTGCTGCAAAGGCGCTAAAGAAAGAATTTCAACAGGCATCTGATATTGTCAAAACAACAACATACTTCTGTTTATTTAATGAATATAAAGATTATAATGGTTATGATCTAGAAATGACTGATATACTAGCAGGGCTTGTAATAAAATATTTGTCAGGTGATGATATAAGAGAAATATATAATAGCGAAATAGAACCACGAAAATCGAAAATAGGAAAAATAAAAGACCAGGTAGCAAAATATGCTGAAAATAGTATGCAGAAAGATAGAGATATGAGAGAAGTAATTGTATACACATTAAGAGTTAAATATGAATTTGAATACGCCGAAAAAGGTAATAAATATTTGACTAGCGAACCACATAAAAGAATAGAAAAAATACTTTTAAAATATGGTAAGGAATTTCCGCTGAAAGCAGAAAGAAGAATGTATCTTGATTTAGTTAAGAATTATTGTAAGAATAAAAAAAATATGATAGATAATTTGAAAAGTACTATAAATAAAATATGACTTTATGGGGGTGCAATATATGGTATTTGATTTGAGTAATGTAATGAGAGAAAGAACGTTAGAGGATTTTGTAAATGAATACTTAGAAGATAGAAAAGAAAAAGGTGATTTAGAGAGGAGGGCAAATGTCCTTATTTTTATTGGCCGAAATTCACCCGTTTTAGTTTACCGATTGAACTAGAATCCACAGAATATTAAAAGGAGTGTCTATGATGACTAAAAAGAAGCAAAGAGAAGGGGAATTAGGAGCATCTCAGTCATCCTTAAAAGGAGATATAACGGCTACCACAACAACAAATGAAGAAATAGTTGCCATAATTGAATACAATTATTTAAATCGGGAGCTTACAGATGATGATAAGGAGAATATAAGAATAAATAGAGGATTTGTAAACTCCGAAAAGAAGCTCATAATAGCTCCCTGGGCCGAAAATCCAGAATTAAAAATGAATCAGAAACAAGCTGATTCGCTTGATGTCGTTGAGATATTAGAAAAGATGCCTTTAACTACAGGTTATTTGGCAAGAGTTAAATATAGTGAATAATCATGCTTCCCAAAGGAAGAGACACTGGGAGAAATAAATAAGTTACAATATGAGCATGAAAAAGAGAAATCATTATTCAGCCGAGCGTAAAGCAAAGGTAGTCCTGGAAGTATTCAGAGAAAAGCCACCGTCACCCAGTCGTCACAAACCACGGTTTCATTCCTGTCATGATAAGCCATTGCACGCTTGCTGCTACTGGTACGAGGCGCCATATGGTGTCAGTTTGCCAACGCCGATGATAACCCGCGTTCCTTATCTCCCAAGCCCTCACCGCCCGAATGTTTACTACTAACAGCTACAAACGGGGCAATATTACATTCATAAATCTTGTAACAGGTGGGACTAGATGAGATAAAGGAAATGGCTGAGCAGGCAGATTGAAATAACAAAGATGGAAGCGCGATACAAAAGAAACAGGATGTAAGCGCGTGACATGGCATCATTTAGGAGCCGCAGCGGGAGCATATCTAATGAGCGTTTATTTCCAGCTTCTTGCCACAGGCAGAAGCGATCTTTGCCAGGCTTTCCAGCCGTGGAATGACCTTTCCGCTCTCCATTCTAGCGATTGCGGATTGGGTGGTTCCTATCTTCTTGGCTAACTCATCCTGGGACAGACCTGCTTCGCTGCGGAGCTGAATAAGAAGATTGGCAAGGTTATATTCAAGTTCGTAACTATCCCAGGCTTGTTTAAAGTCGGGATCTTTCAATTCTTTTTGTAAGGCTTCACGGTAGTCGAGCATCATTTCTCACCCTTCATATATGTTTTCATTGCTTGGACAGCGTGCTTCAATACATGCAACGGTATTTTCCTGGTCTTTTTAAAAGAACAAGCGGGAATTCCCATCCCCTTGAGGGGATTGGGATGAAAGCGCTATTTTCCAGCGCGTCCATCTGGTTTTTCCTGATTGCATAACATCACTCCTCATGGTATAATATACCATGTGGAGACGGTACGTATCTACAGATTGAATCATCTACCCCGAAAACTTTATAGCTACTTGCGGGAATCCCAGATGGAAGCGGCAAGGGCATGGAACCTCTGCAGGGACATCCATCTCGAAGCCCGCAGGAACGGCCTCCAGTGGCCGAACAGAGACGATCTGCAGAAAGCCACCAGGGGCTTATTTTCTTTGCACAGCCAGACGGTGCAGATGATCTGCCACGCCTTTCTCGCTAATGTGGATACTGCCAGACAGGTCAAAAAAGTCAATCCCAAGATGAGATACCCCTACAAGACCAAGCAGTTCTATCCCCTGCTGTGGCCGGAGCAAGCTGTCTGCATTGAACCAGGATACGTAACTCTCCCAATGGGCAGAGGCAGATCATCTATCGTGCTGCGTATAAACCTGCCGGATAACGCCGGAGCCTGCAAGGTCTGCTGGAATGACGGGTTCGAACTGCACTTCTCCATCCCGGTGATGGCGGAAAATCCCCCCGGCAGCAATCATGCCACCGCAGACCTGGGAGAGATTCATCAGGCAGCGGTAGCCACCGATACCGGCCAGGCCTTGATCATCTCCGGCAGGGGTATCCGCTCCCTGAAGCGCCGGCAGAATATCGCCCTGGGAGAGATAGCCAAGAAGCGATCACGGTGCGAGAAAAACTCCCGGAGATGGAAAAAACTCCAGAGAGCCAGGACCAAGGTGAGCTCGAGAACTGAGCGCCGCGTCAGGGATCTCCGCCACCAGGGCGCCAGCAAGGTGATCGAGTTCTGCAAGAGGAATCATGTTGGCAGCCTTTTCGTGGGAAACCCGGACGGCGTGAGAAGCAAGCCATCGGGAAGATACCACAACCAGAGAATATCCCAGTGGGAGTATGGAAAAGACATCGACTACCTGAGCCACAAGAGTGAAAGGGCCGGCATCATGTGCTTCACCGGCAACGAGAGGGGAACCTCGAGCCGGTGTCCTGGATGCGGTCATCGACAGAAGCCCACGGGCAGGGTATGGAAGTGCAAAAGTTGCGGTTTCACCGGGCATCGGGATATAGTTGGAGCCGTGAACATGCATCCCATAGCGTTCGGATCAGAGATCGAGTTCCCCCACAGGATCACGTATCTACGGCCTGGCCCTCTGAAAGGGGCAGGGAGCGGGATGAATAACCGCTCCCCATCAGATCGTAGTAGCAGCCCGGGCACGGGCCCAAGTTGTCTTAGCAAGCCTGCGGGTCAACCACCCGGAAACGGGGTCTCGCAAGAGACAGGCCAAACCGCGGGAGTTGCTTAGAAGCCCACCCCCTTCAGGGGGTTAGGGAGTGTCACTGTAGCCATCTACCATCGCCAGTTGTTCGGGCTTGGCCGGAAGAAAAACAAGCGTATTTGCATATTGCTATACCGTTCACGCAGTACACAAAGACCTTCATGGTCTGGAATTCTTTCAACATAAGGTTCACCGATGGTCGGCCAGTTTTTTGCCAGCAAATCGATACCCCTATAAGCCTTGACTCGCACCGGCGGGTTAAGAGAATTGAGGAAATCAATAGCTGGCTCTACATCGATGATCACCATCATTTTGCACCTGCTCTTTATATTATAGCGCATGCGCTATAATCGGTCAATGACACTGCCAAACAATAAAGCCGCCAGCGGCAGTTTACCGGCGCTAATAATAATTGCGGATGAACCTTTGCCCTTAGATTTCCCAAGCATCCGCCGCCTGAATGTTTTACTACAACGCATACTACAACCGGGGTGAAATTACATGAAAAAACCGGGTACCAGGCGGGGCTAGATGGAATTTAGAAAATGGGGACGGCCAGCTTTGGTAGAGGCATTTTATGCGGGACATAAATGGAAAGTCTTATAAAAAGAGAGAGGCATTGCCACTATGAACGTACTTTTAATTAATGGAAGTCCCCACAAAAACGGTTGCACTTATACCGCTCTTTGCGAAGTTACGGGACAGCTAAACAAACAGGGCATTGAAACCAATATCTTTCACATCGGCAACAAACCAATCCAGGGATGTATTGCATGCCATGGCTGTAAAGAAAGCGGCTATTGCGTCTTCAAGGATGATCCGGTCAATGAATGCATAGACCTTGCAAAAAAGGCGGACGGCATTGTGATCGGTTCCCCCGTTTATTTCTCTGCACCAAATGGTTCCTTGTGTGCATTTTTAGACCGTATGTTCTTTATGAAAAATGCAGAGTATGCCTATAAACCATCTGCTGCTATAGTAAGCTGTCGCCGTGGAGGAGCCAGCGCGGCATTTGACCGCCTTAATAAATACTTTACGATTTCCAGTATGCCGATTGTTTCCTCGCAATATTGGAACGCCGTTCACGGTAATACACCGGAAGAGGTAAGGCAAGATTTAGAGGGATTGCAGATCATGCGGACTTTGGGGAACAACATGGCCTGGCTACTCAAATGTATTGAAGCAGCAAAAAATACGGTTCCTTATCCAGAAAAAGAGGATCGGACGTCAACCAATTTTATCAGATAACTTTAAAAGATAGTAAAAATGCCTCTACTGCCTCTACGCCTCCACTTGCATGAAGAGAGCGATGAATTTTAGGTAGAGCCATTTTAGCTGGTAGAGGTATTATCTCCACCATGCCTCTACCTCTTAGTTGCTTGCTATGGGTGGGTTGTGGGCGCTGTAGGCGCGGTAGAGGTGTCTATGCGGTACGGAGTATTCATACTACTGTTGATATATTCGTCGGCAGTGTGGTAGAATAACAAGGTGCAGCGGATTAGTCGAATAAAAGGAGATGGTAAAACACTTTATCCGCGTACCGTTGAACATAGCGAAGGAAAATATACCAGTTGTACCAAGTGTTTGAGGGGATTAGGATTATGGAAGGTTCTGTAAATCCGTTGGCTCAGCCTACGAAGGTTCAAATCCTTCCCCCTCCACCATTTACACCGCGGGGTGGAGCAGTTGGTAGCTCGTCGGGCTCATAACCCGAAGGTTGCCGGTTCGAGTCCGGTCCCCGCAACCATGCCCACATAGCTCAGTAGGTAGAGCGTCGCCTTGGTAAGGCGGAGGTCTCCAGTTCAAGCCTGGATGTGGGCTCCACTTACAACCTTATTCCCGCAAGCAATTGCGGGTTTTCTTTTTTGGTAGAGCGCCAGTCGGAAAGGCGATCACGTTGTTTGTAACACAAGGGTTAACACATGCACTCTCCGCAGGCTTGTCCGGCTGGGGGTCCGGGGCTAGCAGCTTGCCCGTCAGCACGTCGTCGAACATGGCAACCGCCTCGTCCTCAACCCCAGGCAGCACATGGTAGTATGTCTTCGCCGTAAACGCCACGTCCTGGTGTCCCAGCCTCTCAGACACCAGCTTGATGTCCTTATGCAGCTTATAGAGTAATGTGGCGTGCGTGTGCCTCATGTCATATGGCCGGATGTTTGGCAGCCCCGCTGCTTTCAGGATCGGCTTGAAATGCCTGGAATTAATGTTGCTGGGGTTGATGTAGCCGCCGGTCTGGGTAGAAAAGACAAGCCCCTTATCCTTATACAACTTGGTACCTAACTTCTGCTTCCAGGCGTCCTGCACATCCAATTGGTTCTTCAAGGCTTCGACAACGGCATCACCGATCTTGATCGTACGTCGGGATTTTTTGGTTTTTGGGATCGACTTCGGGCACATCTTACCCTTGACGGAAACAGCGACCTTTCGGACGGTGATAGTCTTGTTCCTAAAGTCCACGTCTGACCGTTCCAGGGCCAACATTTCCTCTGGCCGGCAACCGGTGCCAAGCATTGAAACAAAGTAGTTGTAGTAGAGATCACCTTTGGCCTTTTCCAGAAAAATGTGCGCCTGCTCCTCATTTAACGGGTGGATCTCCTCGCCGGGTTTGGTGCCCCGTGGCGGTTTGATTTTCTTGACAGGATTCGCCCGGATGCGTTCCTTGGTCACAGCATCGTCCATGGCCAGCTTGAGGATGATGTGGATCTTGCGCAGGGTACCCGTTGCCAGTCCACCTTCCTTGCCATCCATCCGGCCGCCGGAAAGTTTTTCCTTGTAGAAATCCTGAATGTCCTTGACGCAAAACTTGGACAACTGGATGTTTCCGATGCCTGGAATGATGTGGAGCCTGATGTTTTCCTCATACCTGGCCCGGGTCTTCTCTTCGATCTCGTACTGGTGGAAGTCGAACCATTCCTCGATCTGCTCCTTCACCGTCATCCTGGACTTGTCGATGTAGGTATTCTGCTGCAGCTCGTACTTGATGCGGGTGAGCGCCTTGTCGGCATCCTTGAATGACCCGGGAATGTCACACTGGCGGTAGCGCCACTTACCCTTAGCGTCTTTGAATTGCCAGCGGATGCGGTGCTTGCCGTTGCCGAGGTCCTCGATCTTCGGCTGTTCTTTCTTCCCTGGCATAGCTGATATTCGCCTCCTTAGCGCTCTCGGCCAGGGCCAGTTTAATAATTGGCTCCGGCTTTCATTTTTTCCTGCATGTCCAGCCAGGAGAGAAAACTTTCCCGCCTGACCCGGATTTTGCGTCCCAAGATCAGAGCCGGAAATTCGGTTTCATGTGCAAGTTCGTAGGCTGCTGATCTGGAGATCCGTAAATATCGCGCTATGTCCGGCACCGTCAGGATCTCCGGAAGAGTCGGGTTACGCTCATTAATAGGCATAAAATCACCCCCTGAAGAATAAAAAAAGCCCGGCCTCAGAAGGAGACCGGGCAGAATGCCTGGTATTAAAAATAGAAAAAGCCGGATTCACACCGGCATTTCAAAATCACGCTTGTATTTCAGAATTTCAATGTTAATGCTCATGCTAGTCTTAGTACTTGCATCGGGATCAAAACCTAAAAATGGGCACAAAAACCCCTTTGACCCACATACCCGAAGTGCAAGGACTTCGGGACCGCGCAAGGACGGATTTCTTAAAGCATTCCATGCCACACATAAGCACGCCACATGCATCATGGAACGATGCCACAATACCATGAATCAGGGAAATGTTCAAGAGCTTGGTAAAAAAGAGGAGTAAAGTCCCAATTGAGGGGATGTTATTACTTGCTACCATCCAGGTAAACGTTTGTGACCTCCGGCCTGCCGTGCCCTAACGCCTCCGCCACACGCATCTTAACCTCTTTTATTTGTTGCTTGTCTTGGGGGTCGTTTATGTTCCGCTCGAATTCCTCTCTGGCATATGAGTGGCGGAGCCCATGCGGTGTGATCGTTCTGTCGGTAAATTCCTGCCGGTGATCTCGGATGAATCTCTGGATGCTCCGGATCACCTGGTGGGTTTTCTGACCCGGAGCGACGAGAATCTTATGATCACAGGCGCCTTCGCGTCCGGCAAGGATCCGTTCAAGCTCCACCCGCAGCTCCGGACTGACCGGCACCCGACGCACCCGGCCACCCTTGCCCTTGATGGTCACCTCCCCCTCTTTCAGGGCGTCCCGAACATGTCCCACCGTGAGCCTGGCGCATTCGTGAATGCGCAGCCCGGCCAGGTGGGCCAGTAGCAAGACCAGAACCACATCCTGACGGCCCAATCCGACGGCTCTTTCCATCATCAGCCGGTGTTCTTCGTCTGTCCAGGC
>JBEKCL010000142.1:0-9307 GCA_050014895.1 Dehalococcoidia bacterium | reverse complement strand
ACATGCATGGAACTCTGTCCGTATCGGGTACCAGTCTATCTCTATATGCTAGGCTCAACTCACCCGATTACTACTCCGTTTATCCGCCGGTATGCCAGTATATCTTCGGGCTCACTGCCAAAATATTTGGCGCTGATATATTCTGGAATGTCGTCATGATTCGCATCTTTGTGCTTCTGAGCGAATGCGGCAGCATGGCACTTCTATATAAGATAGCCAGACAACTAAACGCTCCTGTAAACAATATACTGATTTATGCATTCAATCCTCTGGTCATCATTGAACTCACCGGAAATTTGCACCCCGAAGCCTTCATGATTTTCTTTCTCCTGATGGCCATCTACCTGCTGATGCGGGATAGACAAATTTTATCGTCCCTGTCTATCGGCCTGGCTGTAGGAGCCAAACTGGTTCCTTTGATATTTCTGCCCCTTTTAATTAAAAGACTGGGGCTGGTTAAAAGTCTGAAATATTTTGCTATTGCAGGCGCCGCAACGATACTGCTGTTTCTACCTTTCATCAGCCTTCAGTCCATCTCCCATTTTTTCACAGGCCTTTCTCTGTATTTTAAGGTATTTGAATTCAATGCAAGCATTTACTACATAGCCAGGTGGATAGGTTATTGGATCACGGGCTACAATGTTATAGTTTTTTCAGGGATTTTTCTTGCCATTATTTCATTACTGGCCATAATCATCATTTCCTATCGGGAAAAGATGCTAACGTGGACATCTCTGTTCTCTCACATGTTGTTTTGTGCGACGGTCTATCTGCTCTTTGCTACTACAGTCCATCCATGGTACTTAACACCGCTTATTGCTATATCGGTATTTAGCCGTTATAAATATGCTGTGGCCTGGTCGCTGTTGATAGCCCTAAGTTATTCCGCCTATCAAACTTTACCCTACTCTGAAAATTTATGGCTGGTGGCTATTGAATACGTTTTACTAGGTATATGGATAATTTGCGAAATACTCACTAAAAGAGCTCAAGTATTACCGGTTAAGGAGGCTGACTGCGTTGCAAAGCAAGATGATTCTATGTAGTGGCGCCGCCGCAACTGCTGCCGGCGCCCGCAGTGCAACCGTAGCAATGAGTACCGAAAATAATGCGGCGCTTTAGAAAATGGTCATAGCTAAAATTGAATATCGTGGCCGGCTCATCTTGAAGGCTCTGCAGTTCCAGCATTTGATTAAAATCGCAATCATATAACCTACCGTCATATCCGATGCTGACCTGATTTCGGCACATTACATTTTCTGCGGCCACAGGATTGAAACTGCTGCTAAGTTTATGCAGGTAATCTTCGTAAATCCCAGCATACTCCAACTGATTTTTAAACCTGTTTATCGGCATGTTAGTTATCGTGTAGAGATGATTGAAAGTCAGCCCGTGATGTTGCGAAAGCTCATGTTTAAAATCCTTTTCCAACGCTCCCTGCCCGGCTGGCAAGAAAGCTCCAGCCGGGTTATAGACTAAATTCAATACCAGATTATCATCTTTCCCGTAGCCGACATTGTTCAGGAGCTTGATTGCAGCTACGCTTTTATTAAAAACTCCCGGTCCCCTCTGCCTATCTGTGAAATATTTCTGATAGTATGGAAGTGATGCTATAATCTCAACCTGGTTTTCTGCAAAGAACGCTGGAAGGGCATCCGCTTTTATAGAGTTTGAATAATTTTTGTCGAAAAGGATGGTCAAATTGTGGCGGACCATGACCTTCTTTTTTAGATTCCTTGCCTGTCGCACCATACTGAAAAAGCCGGGGTGTAACTCGGGAGCCCCCCCTGTAATATCCAGAATCTCGATTTCTTTGTATGCGCCGAGAATTTCCAGACATTTTTCGATAATGGCAGGTGACATGCTTTCGCTTCTTTGAGGCGACGCGTCTACATGGCAATGAGTGCACGCCTGATTGCACTGCCTGGTTATATTTACCTGCATTGTCCGGATAGATACAGGCGTCAACTGCAACCCATGTTTCTCGAGCATGGACACGAAGTTAAGTCCGTCCGCGTTATTGTCAGGTAGTGCTGGTGGTGGATTATTGCTGCCAAGAACACTCATTTGAAATTGTCCCCGAATTTTTATACTCCGCTACGTTTCATCGAGTTGTTCATCTGGACACCCAGTACAAGTATGGCGGCACCTCCCACTGCGCTTGCCACGTGTATTGCCTCGGTCATTTGTTCGGGATTAGCCCCGGATTCAAGACATTTAGTAGTGAAAGCATCAATGCAATACGGGCATTCCCTCGCAAATGATACGGCCAGGCCGATTAATGCCTTTTCTCTCACAGTTAAAGCGCCATCTACTGAAGTGCTGGCGCCATAATAGTCGAAAAACTTATCTGCCAAATCTTTGCGAAAATCACCTACATCGCTAAAGTGTTTAAGATCCTGTGGCTCATAATAGCTCATACCCGTCTCCTTAAGTTACTTCTTGATATACTATATTTGATAGTCGACAGCGCTGCAAAACAGGTCAGGATTGATGTTCCTGACGTATTCTCGTAGCTCCAGCGCTTTTGTTCCCGCCATAGCCAGCCACAGCCTGAGATCTTCTATGCTGTCAATATCTATGAGCGTCGGAAGCAGATATAAGCTTAGATTGGATTTCGCTGCCCTGACCAGCGTTTGCTGCAATACCTCTTCTGATCCCCAGCTAATCCCGGTAAAAAGCGCCTTAGTAAGCTTTTTCATGCCGATCAAATAATAGCCGCCATCGTGTGAGGGTCCCAGGACAATATCATGCGATTCCAGAGCCGATAATGCCTCATCTATGATAGTCACGGATATATCTGGAACATCGCTGGCAATCAGGACTGCTTTGCTTATGCCTGCTGAAAATAGTTTAGAGAAAGAGTTTGCCAGCCGACTGCCCAAATCTTTTCCGGCCTGAGGTAAGAGACCGAATCCATCCCCGGTCCATTGGCCGACTTTATTCAAATTGCTACTTCCGGTAAAGAAAATATATTTAGTCACAGGAGCCGGGGCCTGTCGCATTTCGCAGAAAATGGTGCGAGCGCAGATGCTGTAGAAATCTGCTGCCTGATTTTGACCCAGGGCTACGGCTAAACGCGTCTTAGTATCGCCTGCCCTCGGGTACCGGGCCATTATGCCAAGCGCTATCCGTGTGCTTCTTGCGGCCGTTGTTAGATACTCCCCAAATTGTGCGGTTGCATTTATCTGATATCCAAAGTATAGCATCGTGATGATCTGATATAGAAAAATAGTGCAGGTTTTATGCGCCTGGGATAAAGAAGCCAAACTCCGTGGCGTGACTCAATTCTTTCTGAG
The DNA here is from genome assembly GCA_050014895.1 of Dehalococcoidia bacterium. Lineage (GTDB taxonomy): Bacteria > Chloroflexota > Dehalococcoidia > GIF9 > UBA5629 > JAFGLP01. Next base: position 6,008 of record JBEKCL010000142.1, on the reverse strand, counting down.
CTGCGCAACAGCGCGTTCAATCCTGTGCAGGCCTTCTTCCAGGGTGGAACGAGGGCAGGCGATATTCATCCGCTCGAAGCCGTTTTCCTTGCAGCCAAATATGAAGCCGGGTTCGAGCGCGACTCGGGCGTCTTCTCTCACGAAATTGCCCAGTTTAGCCTGATCAATACCGCAATCTCTGAAATCCAGCCAGAGCAAATACGTTCCCTGTGGTTGGATCACTTTGAGTCCTGGTATCCTTTGCGAGATAAAGTCCGACAAGAATTTAATGTTTCCTTCCAGGTATTTTAATAATTGTGTTAGCCATTCCTCACCGTATCTGTATGCCGCCTCGGTTGCTACGATGCCGAAGATATTAGGTGATGCAAAGCCATAACCACTTTCCATTTCTTTGAACTTTTTTCTAAGATCAGGATTGGGGATGATAATATTCGAGGTCTGAAGCCCGGGCAGGTTAAATGTCTTGCTTGCAGCAGTGCATGTTACGCAGTTCTGCGCAAAAAGCTCCGAAATTGAAGCAAAAGATGTTTGTTTGAAGCCGGAATACACCAAATCACCATGGATTTCGTCAGACACGACAACAATATTATGCTCCAAGCAGAATTCACCGATGCGTTCAAGTTCCTCTCGTTTCCACACCCTTGCAATGGGGTTATGCGGGCTGCAAAGTATCATCATCTTTGTCCGGGGAGTTATTTTCTGTTTCAGGTCAGCCAAATCCATAATATACTGGCTTCCTTCCAGTTGGAGCGGATTTTCCAGGATTTCGCGGTTATGGCATTTGATAGCGTCAAAGAAAGGGAAGTAGACCGGCGGCTGAACGATCACCTCATCCCCGGGGTCTGTCAGAGCTGTTATCAGCATATGAAGAGCCGGGACTACACCCGGTGAGTAAACCATCCACTCTTTCTCGATTTCCCAATTGTGCCGTTTTTTCATCCAGGATATTACTGCATTGCAATATGATTCCGGCACCCCGGCATAGCCAAAGAGCCCGTGATCTACCGCCTTTCTCATCGCCTCGATTACGGGCCCAGGCGATCGAAAATCCATGTCGGCCACCCACATGGGTAAGATATCTTTCTCAGGAAAGTATTTTCCGGTAAAGTCCCACTTTATTGAACCGAATCCACGCCGTTCAATAACCTCATCAAAATCATATTGCTTCATGAGATATATTATAGCGTTTTCAGCTCAAATCTCCTGAGTCAGCCATTTGTTCAACAACATATAGGAACGGTTTTCAGGTAAATGTCCGTGGCATGTTATAATTAGGCCCATGTAGAAAATGTCAGTGGGCAAGACAAGAAAAGTCCTGCATTGCCCAGTCCCCAAACTACTTCCTGATACAAAATTCAACCTAAAAATAAACTACTAAATGTATATGCAAGGAAATCGATCCATGAGATATAGAAAGAACGCTTTAATTTTAATGCTACTGGCTATAACAGGGATATCTTCCCTGTCTGCGTGTAGCAGCGTATCCACCCCTCCAGCGCAGGTCGATGTCACTTCCCTGACTATTAAACCGACACAGATAACGATTGGTGAAACTACCAGTATTACTGCTCAAGTAGTGAATTCCGGGGGAAGCATCGCCATATACAATGCAGTTCTGATAGTTGACGGAACAAAAGCCGATTCAAAGACCGTTTCATTATCCCCGGGGTCAACTGAAACCGTGACCTTCTCCCTCACTGAGGATAAAGCTGGATCGTACAAAATTGCGGTGGGGGACAGCAGTTCAGTTTTGACCGTGAATCCCAAAATGGTATCCAAACCTACAGAGCTAAAATACGATGACGGACAAGCGAATGACTATTTAGGCGTAGACAAACCGTGCACGGGCTACCTGGTTGACTTTGTACCTCCTTCAATCCCGTTCACGATCAATCTGGTGCGGATTTACGGATTAATTTACGGCGGACACGGTTTTATTATCAATGACATCGACGTTCAAATTTGGGACAAAGACAAGAAGGTCGTCTACAGCACTACTGTGGATAAAGGGGCGTTTCCCTTATTGGCATATTTGCCATCCGATATAGAAAAACAGGGTGGCTGGGCCGATATACACATTCCGGATATCAAGGTAGATGGCAGTTTCTATATTCATGTCTATACGGGTGTAACCACTGGCCAGGGATTCCGTATGGGCGCGGATGATAAGCTGAATACGCACTCTGATTTGACGATACGTGACACAGCTGGTACGGATAGCTTAGCGCCCACCTGGCCTTACTCAAAAGCTCGCTGGTTTGGCGACAAGAGCCGTGTAAATTGGATGGTGAGAGTATCCGGCACGGAATGGATCAGCGAACAGTAATGACCGAGCAATATTATGCGCTGGTAACAGCGCACGCATCAAAATATATTCAGGCTGGTATGCCATGAGAAACCCAACATTGCTTTTTGTGGGTGCGCACCCCGATGACGAGACCTTCGCCGTCGGAGGCACTCTTGCCCAATATGCAAAGGCCGGAATCAGCGTTTATTATGCCTGCGGTACAAGGGGTGAAGCAGGATCAGTGAAGCCTGAATTCTTGCATGGATTTGAGAACATAGGCGATATGCGCTGGGCGGAGTTGGAATGTGCGGCCACTGTGCTCGGATTAGCAGGAGTTATGCACCTGGGCTACCGTGATTCGGGCATGATTGGCTCCGAGGACAATAAAAATCCTGAGGCGCTAGTAAATGCACCTGTTGATCAAGTTGCAGGCCGAATCGTAAAAATACTGCGGGATTTAAAGCCGCAGGTAGTGGTAACACACGATCCCATAGGAGGGTACCGGCATCCGGACCATATCGCAGTGCACAATGCAACAGTCAAGGCTTTTTATGCAGCCGGCGATCCTGGACGGTACTCTGAAGCCGGCCCTGTATTCCAACCCCAGAAACTGTATTTCCACGTCATGCCACGGCAGGCGTTAAGAATTGCGGTTAAAATTCTACCCTTCTTCGGCAGGGACCCAAGCAAATATGGAAAGAATAGAGATATCGACCTGACGAGCCTGGCGCAAGTAGATTTTCCGATACATGCGACAGTGCGGCTTGGCAAAGAGGCAATCGAGATAAGAGAGAGGGCGAGGGCCTGCCACGCCAGCCAGATTGGCGGACCACCGCAATCACGATTATTGGGGATGATTAATAAGTTTATGGGGCATAGCGACCAATATATGAGGGCCTTTCCTCCGCCAATCAAACACCGGAAGGAATCCAACCTGTTTCAGGGTGTGTTATAGACCCTGATAACAGACGAATCCTAGAAATTAACTAAGACGGCAATCCGGTCAGCAACCCTATACGCTCCTGACCTTCGCTAATCTGCCAGCCATTGCGGGCATTGTAGTATAAGTACCACTTTCTCTCTTGCTCACGATACCTGACGTCGCAGGCATAGATGTGGCTTTTTCGCCATCCGCTCGAGGGTCTGATAATCGGCTCCTGTATTAGCCTATCCCAATGGGCGCCATCTATTGATTTAAGAACGATTATTGCGGAACCGCTTTGCTTTTTCATTTCGTCCCAATATATACCGTTTTCAAATCCAACGAGGCCATCTTCACATTGCAGGACTTTGATGGACCCGCAACTAAGGTTACACCACGAGTCTTTTTGGTTCACCGTAATGACAGGCTGCGCTAACGATTTATAAGGGCCATCGATAGACGCTGAGGATGCCAGCCCGATGGAATCCGGCTCGTTGAAACCGCAATCGGGGATGAGGACAAGCGAGGCACTGTAGTAGAGCTGGTAAGTGCAGTCACGCTTAATAAGGCATGGGTTGCTAACTGATTTATTACCGTCCGAGGTGTGCCAACTCAATAGCGGACTGATCAACGTCACCGGTGCGGACCATTTTTTCAAGTCTTTAGACCTGCTCATGGCAATTTCAGAATACCACTTCCTGCCTTTGATCCAAGACAATATAAGTGACAGAGGTCTGTATTTTTCATAAAGCAGATAGAAGACGTCATTTTCGCGATACAGATATGGCCTCATGACGTTAGCGATGACGACTCCCCGGTCGTCCCATTTAATTCCATCTGAGGAAATAAAGTGATGTATTCCCCAAACAGAATGTGCAAATAAATGCCATTTATTGTCCGGTGAATTTTCCGGAAAGGTGAATGTCGGGTCGGCCAGAACAGGTGAAAGAATTGGATGATCGATCAGGTAGTTTTGCGAGTAATCACTCCAGCGTATCGATCTTATATCGTCTATTTTCATCTTGCCTCCTCCACTATGCAGGATAAGGGATAAGCTCTATCTGCGGGATAAAACGCTCAACGTCGGAGCGATGGCAATCCGCCGTGGCGGGAGTCAGACAAACGGCTGCAGCTGCGGCAAATCCCAATCGCAAACCCTCTTCTATTGGCTTGCCTTCAGATAACGCAACAGACAAACCAGCCAGGACCGCATCTCCGGCACCCGCAGTGCTGACTACCGGTACCTTCAAGATGGGAATGCGATAAGATCGCCCAGAGAGGACGGCCAGCGCTCCATCAGCACCGAGCGTGATAATGAACATAGTCCCATATTTCGCATATAGCTCCGTACCCACACGGTAGGCAGATTCGATGGTAGTTACGCTCTGCCCGGACAACTCGGATATCTCATCAATATTCGGCTTGGCAATGGTCGGGCGTCCTTCCATACCTGCAATAAGGCCGGGACCGCTGGCGTCAAAGACCACAGGCAGACCAGCAGAACGTACCTGCTTGATGAGAAAAGCGTAGAAAGAAGGGTCCACGCACGGGGGCAGACTGCCGCCGATAAGCGCACCACTCGCTTTTCCCAGCAGAGATGTGAATTTATTCTTGAACTCATCGATATGGGCCGGACTGATCTCAAGACCATTGGTAACGAGGGTACTCTGGCCTTTTCCCTGCTCACTGATAACAACGATATTTGTCCGGGTCTCGCCTGCAACCCAGACGAAATCAGACTGGCAGCCGCGTTCACGCAGCATCTTTTCCATCAGTTTGCCGGTATCACCGGCGGCGAAGCCGGTAGCAAGGTTATCACAGCCAAGCTCACCCAGGACCCATGAAGCGTCCGCTGCTTTACCACCCATTCCAAGAACACTTTTTGAAGCGCGGATGGTCCTGTTCCAAGTAAAGTCCTTGATAAACAGGGTACGGTCGATACTGGTGTTAAGCGTAACGGTTACGATCATAGCAGATACGGGATTATTCCCCGTCACCACCCGGCGATTTCAAATGCTCGGCCAGGTCGGCAGAACAGATATCCAGCCTCTCCGCACCTCCCGGCAACAATTGAGCGAACAGGATGGACCGCGCATTAACTTCAATCCGTTCCACCGCGTCCAGCGTGGAGTAAAGGTCCTTCCCTATTGCAAAAAGTCCGTGCCACGGCACCATGACGGCTGCCGCTTGTTTTACTATACGTTGCTCCTGCCCGGCCAGTGCCGACCGGACATTCTCAGCCAGTTGCTCTCCGTGCACGCCGCCACGGGCATATTTGGCCAACTTGATCTCACCGAATTTATAGGAATATTCCAGCACCGGAGGAATAGTCTGGTTGGCCGCGCAGAACACCATGACATTCCTTGCATGGGCATGAATGACAGCCTGCCCCTGCGGATAAAAAGAATTAAGTAACTTCAAATGGGTGGGCGCTTCACGGGAAATCTTGCCGCCGCCTTCCAGCAGTTTACCCTTGAGGTCGAGTACGAGCACATCTTCCGGCTGCAACTGCCAGAATTTTCGGGTACCGGCATAGCTGGGGGACATGGCAATTTTATCCTCAACACGTACGCTGATATTGCCACCCGCCAGGTCGGTCAGGTTACGGTCCAACATTATCTTGCCGACCTGCGCAATCAATTTCCGGGCTTCATATAAAGGTGATTTATCCATAACGCTCACTTATCCCGCTGTATATTATCATATCATTTCTTCCGCGATTTGCTGCGGCGCATAACCTCAAGAAATCGCTCATAGGCGGCGTCCCAGGCGGCGGAGGTCTCACCTTCGAAGGTCCTT
>JBEKCL010000141.1:0-9329 GCA_050014895.1 Dehalococcoidia bacterium | reverse complement strand
TGATTTCTCAGTTGCCAGACAATTTCGCAGACTTGACCCAGGCCGGATGCGCCGGGTGGTTCCCCTTTACACTGTATCCCGCCGCTGGGATTGACCGGAAGCCTGCCGGTAATATCAAACACACCCTCTCTCAGGAGTTTGTAAGCTTCTCCACGTTTACATAGTCCCAGTTGCTCTATGTGTACCAGTTCGTGGGCTGATTCAGTATCCTGGACTTCGCATACATCTATATCTTCAGGACCTATACCTGCCATTTCATATGCTTTCTTGCCAGCCAACTCGGTTACTGGAGTCCCAGTGCCTTTTGTAATATCCACGCTGTATTGATTGGACGGTTCTACAATTGACGGCGGATACTGGGCAGTTTGCATTACAGTAGCAGCAATCTTGATGGTTTTTTTAATATTGAACTTCTTGGCTGCCTTTTCACTGCAGACTATGGCAGCTGCCGCCCCATCGTCGGGCGTGCAAAAATTATACAGGTGCAACGGGTAAGCTACCAAAGGAGATTTCAGTACGTCTTCGATAGTAATTATATTTCTGAATAGGGCGTACGGGTTATTTGCGCCATTTTTATGTGCTTTTACAGCTACCCTGGCGAAATCTTCCTCTGTAGCGCCGTAGTCATTCATGTACTTTTGGGCTACAGTGGCAAATGCAATGGGGCTGGCTTTAATTCCCAGTATATTCTGCCATGGTTCTCCCAGCTCATCGAACATCCCTTTGTGTTTATCAAATCCATAAACAAGGACGATCTCACAGGAGCCGCTGTTAATAGCGTCTTTAGCGAGTTTTAGCATAGCGCCGCCGGTTGCGCACATTGCATTGATCTGGTAGATCGGAATTCCGGTCATACCCATTTTCATCATCAGGTCAATGCCCGTTCCGGCCTTCTTAAAAGCTACTTTGCCGCAAAGGGCAAACTGCATATCTTTATAGGTCATGTTGGCATCCGCTAATGCCTTAGAAATAGCCTCAATCGCAATATCCTCAGGATCCTTGTCAGGATACCTGCCAAATGGATGCATACCAACTCCGGCAATCACTACGTCGCTCATTTTTCCTCCTTTCGGACTACTCTTTTACGTTTTGAAGACAAATTCAGGATAGGTCTACTTTACCGGTTTGAACATTGGAACAATTACATCGTTGCCGTCTTTATCCTCGGAAAATTTGTTGAAGATTAATTCCAGGTTCATACCTACTTTTAGTTTACTGGCATCATTTTCAGTGAGAAGCGAATAAACGACCAGGCCTTCGGGCAATTCAACCCAGCCTATACCGAATGGGACAAAGGGATTAGCAGGTTTATAGGGAGGGGGCGCCGGATAATACATTATGGAGAATGCGTACAACTTGCCTGTGCTGCTCAAAGGTATTTCCTCAAGATCCCGGCTCTGGCAATTCTCGCACATTTCTCTTTTTACGAAGAATATCTGCCCGCACTTTCGGCATTTGCAGCCAATTAGACTGCCTTTGTCCGATGGTGATTGAGGAAGCTTCATCATCCCTTCTTTGATAGTGACCTGCTTGCTGGTTATATCCGCCATGGATTAATCCTCCTACTTTATTAACCGTTTACGATCCAGTTCGACACGATACACTAAAAATCCTGCTATTTCCCTTCAAACACCGGACGCCTCTTGGCGAGGAAGGCTCGCACTGCCTCCTCGTGGTCCCTGGACCTGAGCGTGACGGCCATTCCTTCAGTCTCGACATCGAGCTGTTTCTTCATATCATTGTCAACACCAGCATTCAACGCAGCCTTTGCAAGCTTGACAGCGATAGGTGCGCCCTCGCTGATGTTTTCCGCCAGAGATTGGGCGGCTGAAGCGAGTTCGGAGGTAGGAAAGACCATGTTCACCAGCCCCATCTGCCTGGCTTCTTCGGCGTTGATATTTTTGCCCGTATAGACCAGCTCAAATGCCCTGGCAAGACCGACGATCCGGGAAAGGGCATAGGTGCAGCCGAATTCGGGGATGATGCCCAGCTTGACGAAAGGCAAGCCCAAAACAGCGTTGTCGGCCGCGATGCGCAGGTCGCATTGCAGGCAAATCGTGGTGCCAAAGCCGATCGCAGCGCCTTGTATGGCGGCAATGGTCGGGATCGGCAGTTCGCGTAAGGCCGTGCTTGCATCCGCCAGCCAGCGCTGTATATCAAAAGGTTTTTTCCCTGCACGGCGGTCTTCGATCATCTGTAAAAACAAAGCGCTCATATCTCCGCCGGCGGAAAATGCACGTCCGGCGCCCGAAAGCACCAGTACCTTCGCTCCACTGTCCCCTCCTATCGTGGAAAAAGCATCAAGTAGATCGTGGCACATGGATTGGCTTAGCGCGTTGAGTCTGTCCGGTCTGTTCATGATCACCCTGTAGATTCCACCCTCCGACTCCAGTATAACCGTCTCGTATGTCTTTATTGCTCTGGTCACATCAAATCTCCTATCAAAAGCAACTAGCAGTCTTGCTTCCGCTGCCCGGATAAGCCTTCTGCGCCACGCAGTTGCTACACCAGCAGACAAATTGTATAATATACGACATGCAAACTGTATAGTAAAACGATAATGGAATACTATCCAGTAATGTAGTGTATATCAAATATTCATCCTGCGTCAACATGATCATCTGAATACGGTTAAAAAACTCGAAAAATTAAGGAGGTTTAGCATGGCTTTACGAACGGTTGAGCAGTATAAGGAGAGTCTCAAGGACGGCAGAGAGGTCTATATGTATGGTGAGAAGGTGAAGGACGTCACTACTCACCCCGCCCTCAAAGTTTGTGTTGAAACCATGGCAGTCGACTATGAATGTGCCGAGCTGCCTCAATTCAAAGACCTGGCCAATGTCTTTGATCCCGAGCTGAAGCAGGATGTCAGCAGGTATTACCACATCCCCAAGAATGGCGACGACCTTGTCAAGGCCACCGAACTGATCATACAAACGTCTACCTACGCCGACGGGTATATTCCGCTGGCCAAGGACATCGGCGCCGATGCCATAAACGCCATACAGATCTTTGCCAACATTACCGGCAACAAGGAGTATATCGACAGGGTACATAATTTCCGTCAATACCTTATGAAGGAAGACCTGGCGATAGTTTCAGCCGTGACTGATGCGAAGGGCGACCGCCTGTTACGGCCCTCCGACCCTAAGCAGGTACATCCTGATTTCTACCCGCATGTTGTTGAAAGAAATGCCAAGGGTATAGTGGTCAGGGGCGCCAAGATGCACATCACCGGATCCGCCTATTCAAACGAGATTTTTGTGATACCGGGAAGATCCATGACTGAGGCCGACAAGGACTATGCAGTTGCCTTCGCCGTGCCGTGCAACGCCAAGGGGCTGAAGCAGATTTGCCGCCCGATCAAGGCTGGCATTGGCTCGATGGAGTTTCCGGTTGACCGTCCCTGGCGGATGCATACTGACCAATTGATAATTTTCGATGATGTGTTTGTCCCGTGGGAGCGTGTGTTTATGTGTGGCGAATGGAAGCAGGCCTTCCTGATTGCTCACAACTTCGGACTTCTTCACAGGCGAACTGGCTGCGCTTACCGCATACCCATGTCGGATCTTTTTGTTGGCATGGCCTTCGCAATGGCCGAGTACAACGGCGTGACAGATGTACCGCATGTGCGTGAGAAGCTGACTGAGGCTGCTATGTATTTACAGACTCTCAAATCACTCACCCGGGCGGCCTGCCTTGATTTCGTGACCATTGGTGGGATGCCGGTCCCGAATCCGGTGACGACTAATATAGCGAAATACCATTTTGCTGATAAATATCATTCTCTGGTTAAATTGATCCAGGATATCGCTGGAGGTGCTCTTATAACAAAGCCCACATACCTTGACTGGAAGAATCCGGAGACGCATGGCTATATGGAAAAATACATGAGCGGCAAGGCCGGCACCTCCACCGAAGCGAGGCTGCGTATGTTCGACTTGATCCGCCGCGAGCTCGCTTCTGAGTACGAGGTTATGGTTCTGCACGGTGAAGGTTCGCTGATGTCGCAGCGCATGATGATTCTTGCGGAGGCCAGAGAGGATCTCAAGCGGTGCAAGAAGATTGCCGACGGTATGGCCGGCATCAAGTAGGACGTAGATACTGAGCGCCCGCTGATTGAAAGCAATGCCCCGGTGATTACACCGGGGCATTGCTTTATGAATTACTGCTTAAGTTTGAATGACCACTTGCAGCACACATCGTCCTTGCTAATGCGCGGCAAAGGTGTAAGAGGCTTGGTCTCTATATTTGGATTGAATAGAGAGGCATAGTTACGGAATATCTCGGTCTCAAATACGCTGCAGATTTGCTTCTGCCTGCCGGACCCTTCTTTTTCCAGTGCTTCCAATGTCGGGCAATGGGTCACCGTCAGAATAGCGCTGTTATTGCTCTCCATGTCCACTGTGTACCCAGTCAGGATAAACCAGGGACTTATCTGCAACGTTTTAATAAAGGATAATATGTCATTTCCCTGGATACGCAGTGTCTCTCCTATCCTTTTCTTCTCGTACTTGCTCATAATCTTCCATGCTTGGATGTCGCAGGCCAGCGCTTCATCGTTGCCATTCCTGTCCATCACTGTCATGTACCAGAATCCGTCTATCGCTACATAAAGCTTGGCATACATTTTGAGCAGGCTAACAAGCTTTTCCTTGGAAAAGTCGCTGAAGTCAATTTTGGGGAGAATCGGGCCTCTATAGTCAGAAAGTTCTTTCATCACGATTCCTCTACTGACATATTTGCCTTGCGCCCGTACCGCGAATTACAGGCGCAAGGCTCATCTGCCGTTCGAAACTGTTTGTCCGCCAGGAGCGCTAGAGGTTGGCGCCTCCATCAATGATCAAAACAGAACCAGTCATGAAGCTGGACGCCTCCGATGCTAAGTACAGCGCTGTTCTGGAAATCTCCTCTGGTTGAGCTATCTTCCTCAATGGCATCTTTTTCATAAGGTCGGCCATAAGGCTTTCATCACTCCACAGAGCCTGGCTGAACTTCGTTTTCACTATGCCCGGTGCAATGCAATTTACACGGATTTTATGAGGGCCCAGTTCTTGGGCCATGCTTTTTGTCATCATCACTATTGCAGCTTTACTGATGCAGTAGACGCCTATGCCCGGAGTGGCAAAAAATGCGCCGACCGAGGCTATATTCACTATCGCTCCTCCAGTCCCCTGCTCGACCATCATTTTAGCCGCCATCTGGCTGAGAAAATAGTAGCCCTTAATATTGGCGTTCATGATAAGGTCAAATGGCCCCTCTTCCATGTGAAGCACGTCCGCCATAACGGGGTTTGCAACCGCGTTATTGACGAGGATATCCAGACGGCCGAACCCTTCCTTCACCTTGGCCATCAGGTTCTGCAGGTCCTCCATCTTGGCGTTGTGTGCCGAGATAGCCAGCGACTTACGGCCCATCTTCTGGATTTCCTCGGCCACTTTTTCCAAATCAGGGAGCTTGCGGGCGCTGATTGCCACATCGGCACCTGCATCAGCCAGCTGCAGAGCAATCGCCCTGCCAATTCCACGGCTACCGCCGGTTACGAGTGCGGTTTTGCCTGCCAGTGACAGATAAGAAGTATCCATTACAAAACCTCCAATTTTAATAAATATAACCGATTTTATTTCTTGAGCTTAATTTTACGTTTGATATCCTCTACGACGATCTTGGCAGTCTTCGCTCCGTTGGGCAATCCGCCCCAACCGAGAGGTTTGGCGCCGTCACCCACATTATACAGGTTGGGAATGGGCGTCATCTGTGATACGTCCCAACCAGCCCACGTCCTAAACGCAGGGAAGTCGTCATCAATGTCATGATAATCCCACTTGAGAACCCTGCCGTGCTTTTCGAAGATCGGGTACATTTCACATAGATCCTTCATGCACTCCTTAATCTCTGCATCATGGTCGCACTTCTCCAGCGAAGTCGGAGGCTGTCCCCAGAAAACAAATAAGTACTGTCCCTTCGGGGCCCATTCAGGGCAAACCAGGCTGCCGGAGACTGAACTCACCATCCTCCGTGCCCCGACTACAATGGACGTTGCTGCTTCAGAGAGAGGTACATCGCTGGCTATCAAACCAGCAATGATTGGAGCAGGCCTCATTTTACGGTCCACCTCGGCAACATACTCAGCCGGGAAATTTGTCCTTCCGGCCATGTTCATCGTTTGCTTTGGTCCCATATTGCTAACTACAGCTTTTGCTTCTATTTCCATCTCGGTACCATCTTTCTCAACAACCACGCCTGCGGCCTTTCCCTGCTTAATAATGATGTTTTTGGCTGGGCAGTTAGTCCAGACGTCACCACCATCCCGCTTGACTACCTCTGCCAGCTCCTCAATTATGCCGATGGTCCCGCGAGGATGCAGGCTATAGCGGCCAAGTCCAGCTTCATGCGCCGCAATATAGCTAAACCATGCCGCAGCAGGAAGTTCCCAGGAATTAACTGCAAAAATTGCCGCAGTGAGCGAATGGAACGCGGCCTTCACTCTCTCATTGTCAGTGTACTGGGCCAACCAGTCACTGAACATGATACCACCCTTATTCAAGTCTCTTTCGCTTTTAACACCACGCCCGAATGCTCCCATTATTTTCTCAGGGCCAACTTTCTTGGCTATCTCGCTGAAAATCTTTATGCTGTTGCCTTCCAGTTGCTCGATAAGTGAAAGCAGGGCCCGGGTCTGGCCTTGTATGGGAAGCTCATAGTCTTTCCCATCTATCCTGTAATAGGATTTGGACACCTCTCGTGCCCCCCACTTGGCGCCAACTTCCTTGAACACTTCCTGAAGGAGTCCACCGGTTGAGATTGCCACTGCACCGGTCGGTACGCGAAAACCTTCAAGATCATACGTCGATGATCGGCCGCCCATTCGCTGTAACTTTTCCACCACCAGCGTCTTGTAGCCATAGTGGTTCAGCAGTGCGCCGGTACACATGCCGCCGATGCCTGAGCCAATGACAACTGCGTCGTACTTCAGATTACTCATAATTCAATTTTCTCCTTTTTGTATATAAGCTTTCCGCAAATCATGAACGATGAAATAGTCGTCTCAAGCCAAAATACGGCAGCAATAAGATGAATGAAATTACAGGCCACGAAAAGACAATCGCAACCATTTTTAGAAAACTGGACGGCGTGATGACGACTTCCACATCCATCACGTCCAGCGCCTTGGCCTCCATCACCAGCTTGTCGTTCTCTCGTTCTATGGATTTGAAAGAGGCGGCTGGTTGGCCGTTCCGGTCATAGAGCGGTAATGATGTTTTCATGACTTTTGAATAACCTTCTTGAAATTGAGCCCGAGGTCCTCCATTATTAATTGTACGGCTGCCCTTCCGCCTCCAGTAACTCCTCCTCCCGGATGAGTACTGGAACCGCACATGTACAATTTCTTCACCGGAGTCCTGTATTTACCCCAGCCAGGAAGAGGCCTGTTCCCGAAGAACTGTGTGATCATGGGACCGATCTCACCAAGGTCGCCTTTCACCATAGCAGGGTTGGTCCTCTCAAGATCAAGCGGCGTTTGCTTCCACCTTCCGATAATGTTGTTCGCACCCATATTGGTCGTATGTTTCTGCAGTGTGGCCAGGATTCCATCGGCTATTTCCTGTCCGATTTCATCCCACCTGGATGCTCCGCCCTTAAGATCGTACGGCTCGTAATGATAGAGGTACATCGAATGCTTGCCCTGCGGAGCACGGGTAGGATCGAACAGCGTCCCAACTACCATCATCGGCATGACGGTGCTGGGTATGCCGAACTTAAATTCATCAAACACCCGAAGATAGTCTTCCATAGATGGCGCAAACTCTACCATACCTGCTTTATTGACGTCCCCGCCAGCCAAGTAATTGGGAGCTTCGTGCATGGCCACGCCTTGCAGAAGGCCCATGAAAGAGCTTTGCTTGAGCCGCTGCACCTTTGTCTGGAAACCTTCCGGCAGCACCTCAGGCTTGAGCATCTCAAGAGCAACCTGCTGGATCGCCAGGTTACAGATAACTGCCTTGTCCGCCAGTATCTCTTCGCCGCTTTCCAGAATGACACCTTTGGCTTCTCCCCCATCAGTCTTGATGGACTTGATCGTGCTTGAAAGCCTGATGTCGCCGCCCATATCTTGCAGGCAGCGAGCAAGCGCCTGCGTCAATGCTCCTGATCCTCCTTCCGGATACGGCATGCCCCAACTGTGTATGGTAGGTACGCCGTAGGCGTAGACCCCGGTACCATTTTCTGTAGGGCCGACCATCATCTCTGTTGCCCAACGGCTGACAGCAATTTTCATCTGGTCGCTTTCAAACCATTCTTCGGAAATTGCATGCGAATTGGAAAGTAAAACGCGGAGGTATTCACGCCCCATCTCAGTGGAATCCATCATTGACACCATTGCGCCAAATGTCGGTGGAGGAGAGAAGAAGACGGTCCCTCCCATCTTCAGCACCTCCAGCGCATTCTTGATGTATTTGGGATACATCTCCGCATCCCTTTCAGAAAACTGCGCTATGGACTGGCATGTCTTCTGTACATCACGGTAAAAGACCAGGGCTTTGTCATCGGGGTACACAATAGCCAGTTGCGGCTCGGGCCATATGTACTTGAGTCCGTACTTCGACTGCAACCCCAACTCGTCACGGTGCCACAAAGGATTTGAGACGAACACTCCATGAACAACCGAGGCCAGATCGCTTTTGAACCCGGGAGCTGCTACCTCCCGCGTAATCACGCCGCCACCGACCATATCGTTCTTCTCGACAACGCATACTTTCAGGCCAGCTTTAGCCAGGTAGCAAGCTACAATAAGTCCATTGTGCCCGCCGCCCGCTATCACTACTTCATATTTACCTTTCATGTTATCTCCCCTCGCCGGTCAATCACAGGTATCAATCGACCAGCATTAAACAATATATATTACGCGTTTCAGATCGCTCCCTGAGCGGTACGATGCCGAAACCATTGTTTCTGGCAGTTTGAAAAACATCAACCCCGCAACCTTCCAGGCACGGCCTGCACTTGTTACGGAAGCTGCATGGCAATCCGCTCTGCTTGGCACATTTTTTACATACCGTACACGGGCCGGCAAGTAAAACAAAAGCCTTGTAATATCCGTCCTTGAACATCTCGACTTCCAGCTCCACGAGCTTCTCAAGGTACTCTCGGCCTATCTTGCCCCTTTCCGGCGTGGCCGGCGCTTCCAGGTGGAACAAGATTGCCCTGTTATAGCTGTCCAGCAGCTGCCTGGTCCTGTCCCATGTGGGAGTATCGGGAGGGCAAGCATAGCGCTCGCCATAGCCAGTGCACCCATATTGGCATTTCCATATCGGCCAGGGAGCAGTCAC
>JBEKCL010000140.1:0-9461 GCA_050014895.1 Dehalococcoidia bacterium | reverse complement strand
GTTTGATCAGGCAGCTCCTACTGCCTTTGTCACAGGTACTGTTGGTACTACATCTACCAAGCGTCTGGTCGCACCGGGCGACGGCCGCTGGAATGCCGGACTTACCGGCGCAGTGGCAGATGGGATCAACTACAGCGGTCACGGCTACACCCCCCTTAATACAACCAGGCAGGGTATGCTCTGGGCATACACCGACTGTCTTGCCAAGAAGGGTCCGGTCCTGAAGACCCCGGCTGACAAGTACCTGGTCGGAGCAGACCCGGTAACCGGTCGCAACCAGCAGATTGACCTTTCCTGGGAGCAGCTCTGTCTTTCTACCGGCTATGAGTTACAGGTAGCCAAGGACCAGGACTTCACTCTCAGGATCAACCCCGAGATCAGCTCCGCTGGGCACATCGCTGCTGTCACCGGTTCCATTTACCTGAATATGGATGACACTAATATGACCACCCCGGCCGCCTGGATCGCTCCGGGTGCGCTGCCTGAAGCTGGCGCCATTTACTGGTGGAGGATCCGCTCCTATAAATCCGCAACTTCCCAGTTGGCATGGAGTCCCTGGAGTGAAGCACGCAGCTTCACCGTCAAAGCAGGCTTCATAGTAACTACACCGTACTACGGCGTGCAGCTACTCAGTCCGAACAACGGCTGCCTCGGTTGCAAGGTAAAGCCCGCTGCCTTCTCATGGAGTCCCTGGAAAGAGGCCACAATGTATCAATTTGTCCTCGCTAACGACCCTGAGTTCAAGCAGACGGTTGTAGCCTCTACTACCACAAGCAGCACTTCTTATGAGTACAGCGGCACGCTGGATTACAACACCAACTACTTTTGGCGTGTAAAGGCACTGGAAGTCAACGGACAGAGTATTCCGTCCGATTGGTCTGCAACGTTCAGCTTCCAGACAGAGACCGCTCCGGCGCCGGAGAAACCTGCTCCTGCAGAGCCGGCCACTCCGCTGTGGGTCTGGGTCACTATCGCCATTGGCGCCATCCTGGTAATCGTTACCCTCATCCTCGTCTTCAAAACCCGCAGGGTGTAATTACCCCTAAGGTAATTGATAGCCAGAGAAGGGGCGGCGCAAGCCGCCCCTTCTCTTTTCCTCCAGGATATTGCCGCCGGATCTATTGCGTTAAAGATTTACCATAATTTAATTTTGCGTTAACAATAATTTAACTTCTTTGATGCAGAATAGAAGAAAGGAGGAAGTTATATGAGCAAATATGACATTATATTTTCCGCTGATGCATCAAAAAAAGGGGATTTGCTCGAAATAATCAAAAAGTATAGATTTGGGTTATCCTATTTAAAAATGGCTGCCACTGAAAGCACTGCTTTATATATCAAACTCATGACAGGGTTGTCTGTTGAATCGTTGACAGACGGAACTTCCGGTGGATATGTGCAAATCTCCAAATATGTTGAAAGCATGGATGCCAGAATCGTTATTTTCCTTTTTAACCCATGCTCCATGCAATTGGATAACCCTGGAGTAGAAACCCTGTTAAAATCCTGTTTTATTTTCAACGTACCACTAGCCAATAATAGGGCCACGGCCGAATTCGTCCTTGAAAGGTTCCTGGAAAGGCAAATGGTTATCCAATCCCGCTATCCAGAGGCATCTTCAGTTTACTAGAACACATGCGAGTTAAGCCGATACCCTTCATACAGGCATTGTGAATATGACCAGTTACTGACCGAATATATTCCGGCAATTTCTTTATAAGCATCATATCCATTTATTGATGACATGCGGATGGTTCATTTATCAATCTTTAGATGTCGCCAGACGGATATTATTTATTCTTGTTGAATTGGCTGGTATAATTTCTTCAATACTATCTGAGTAGTGAGCATGGCTGGAACTGTTGAGAATATCGGAAAGCTGAAGTATTTTGCCGGGATAGAGCAAGACCGGTTGGCTGGTTTTGTGTCATTATTTAATACAAAGTCCTATTTAAAGGGTCAGACGATAATCTCGGAGGGGGATACTGAACCCGTCCTGCACTTTGTAAATTCAGGCGTTGTGAAATTATTTAAAATGTCCCCTGAAGGCAAGGAACAGATCATTGAAATTATCAGGCCGGGCGAATCGTTCAATGACATAGCGGTATTTGGAGGAGGCCCAGCCCCGTATAGTGCACAGGCGCTGGGCATTACCACTGATATACTGTGGATCCACAAGAAGGATTTAATGGCATTTCTTGAGAAGAATTGGAAAGCAGCCCTGAACGCTTTGGAAGTGGTGGCACACAAGTCCCGTTCACTATTGGTGCTGATAGAGGATCTGTCCTTTAAAAATGTTACCGGGCGCGTCGCTAAAATATTATTGCAGAATGCAACACCGGGACCGGGTGGCGCGCAAAGGCTTACCCAGTATGAGATGGCTGCCATGGCCGGAACGGCCAGGGAAGTGGTGGGCAGGTCGTTGAAGAGCCTGGAAGATGTTGGCGCAATAGGACTCGAGCGTCACAAAATTATTATTAAAAACAAGGAATATTTAAGGCGGCTTGCCGGTCTGAATTGAGTGATTAAAGTTACAGATTATGGAGCGATTCAAAGATAAAATTCATTTAAGGTATATTTTGGGGTAATGTATTTGCCAATAATGCCTATTTTCGACCAGACCAAATGCGATGGGTGCGGGCTTTGCATCCAGGTATGCCGGTGTGGTGCCCTTGTTATGGACGGAAATACCGTTTCCGTAGTGAAGGTGGAGGATTGCGGATGGTGTACGGATTGCGAGCTGGTGTGTGCTACCGGCGCATTGCAGTGTCCATTTGAAATAGTGTCGATGGACGAGTAGCAGAGAATACCTTCGGCTTTTCAGAACCTCCGGGACCTACCTAAACTATTTCCCTTCTGCAACCGTTTTTGAATTTATACGTTATTAATTTTTGAGACTTTGGTCATACTGTTGCGGGATGCCGCTGGAATAAAATTGTTTCGGTGAAGGTAAATAAATCTAAATGTCATAAGTATTTAATATATCTTGGAACGATTATATAACTATTTTATGTTCATACGGATATTATTTTTAAATGGTATTTACGAAGTCGCTTACTAAGGAGCTGAAAGGATTTACTATTATTTTGTTAAAAGTTCATAGTATATTCATAATTCTGTATTAAAGTGGATTAGTAAAAAAAAGAGATGGGGGATAGGAGGAAGAAAGGAAATGATAAGAGCTAAAATAGGCGTTAAAGAAAAAGAGACAACAAGTGTGGACAAAGGCTTATCCGGAATCGAAGGTGAGCTAAAGAGCTACGATGCTCCCTATATAAAGGCTGAGTTGGAAGAATCGGTATATGGAGAGGATAAGCGAAGCCGTGACATTGCTGAAGATTCGGTAAGCCTTTATATAGCTGAATGCAGCAGAACACCGCTATTGACCGGGAAAGATGAGAGAATACTGGCAGGCCGCATGGAGCTATCCAGTTTGCTGGCGATTATCGAGAAGCAAAGCGCAGCAAAAGATGGAAGGGCACCTGTTGTGGAAGTTGTCAAAGCATTGATTGCCAGGCTTCTTAAACATGCTAACCTGCTGGAGAAAATCTTCAAGCGTTACAACATCGATGGTGATTCCAGGCTTTCTGCGAAACTGGCGAATGAAGCCCTGAGATCTCATATAGACGTTGTTATCAATGATGAACTGGTCCAGTTCACATCAAAGAACGAGCGTATAGAAACAGATGAAGCGTTGCAGAAATTGGTGGATATTTCCACATTGGCACGTTTGATCCCCTGGAGGATCATCGATGATTATGGAAAGGTTAAAACGGCCGTTGATCTGAAAGAAATCGCCGGCAAAACAGCTTTCACTAAATTTCTTGAAACCAATAGGGAAAATCTGCAAATGCATTTTGATATGGTGAAGAAAGCAGGCCGGGAAGCGGCGGAGCATATGATTAAGGCGAATCTTCGCCTGGTATTGAGCATGGCAAAAAAGTATCGAGCGCGGGGCATGCCTCTCTCTGATCTTATCCAGGAAGGTAATATCGGATTAATGCGTGCCGTTGAAAAGTTCGATTACCGGCGCGGCTTTAAATTCAGCACTTATGCCACGTGGTGGATCAGGCAAGCTATTAATCGGGTTATCTCCGATCAGTCCAGGACTATAAGGTTGCCGGTGCATACAGTTGAGACTATAACCAAGATGAATAATGCCAGGCAGAAGCTGTTGCAGAAATTTGGCCGGAAGCCGACCAGTGATGAAATAGCTACTGAAATGGGCGTTGAATCCGACAAGATCGACTGGCTGATAAGCATCCTGTACGCTGAACCAGTTTCATTGGATATCCCGATTGGTGATGATGATAGCCAGTTGAGCGACTTTATTGAAGATGAAGTAGGTCCAGCGCCTGAAGATGAAGCAGCCCAGAGCATGCTCAGGGCGCAATTCAGGGACCTGTTGTCTTCGCTTACCGATAGGGAACGGAAGATTATCGAGATGCGCTACGGCCTGGATAACGAGCAGGGGTTGACTTTGAAAGAGGTCGGCCATGAGTTTGGCTTGACCAGGGAGCGCATCAGGCAAATTGAAAAAGAAGCGCTGGCGAAGCTCAGGCATCCCAGTAGAAGCCGTAAGTTAATAGACTACCTGGCTTAAATAAGTGATGGAAGTTATTCAAGGACCCGCAGCAGACATGCTGCGGGTCCTTTTTTATGATAATCTAGATACAGTATTCGGCCTGACCGAAGTAAAATGGATATATGAAAGGAACAACTCTGCTTGTAGTCGAGGATGATAATACCCTGCGTGAGGTGTTATCTTATAACTTAAGGAAAGAGGGATACAATGTGCTTGAAGCTGCAGACGGCGGCAAGGCGATTGAACTTTTTCGTACCGGCGGTCCTTCGCTGGTAATCCTGGATCTTATGTTACCGGTAATGAGCGGTTTGGAGGTATGCAGGATTATTCAGAGTGAGAGGCGTACTCCTATTATTATGCTCACTGCTAAAGCGGAAGAGGTTGATAGAGTAGTGGGGTTGGAGATGGGTGCCGATGATTATGTGACTAAACCTTTCAGCATGAGAGAGCTTCTTGCGAGGGTAAAAGCTGTGCTGCGCCGGGCAGTGACTGAGACAAAAGAGCATGTGAAGGAGGGGAAAGAAACTGAGCGGTATCTGCAAGGCGGTGATATAAGAATCGACCTGAGCAGGCACTCTGTTTTACGCGGGCAAGAAACGGTGGAGCTTAATCCCAAGGAGTTTGAGCTGCTGAGCTTCCTTATGAGCAATACCGGACAGGTGATTGGCAGGGAACAGGTATTGAGGAAGGTGTGGGGCTATGATTATATTGGCAATGCCCGGACGGTAGATGTACATATGCGCTGGTTGAGGCAGAAACTTGAAGCGGAACCCGATAAGCCGGTGCATTTAATGACTGTGCGCGGGTATGGATATAAGTTCGAGCCCTGAATTATCTGTCCTGGTGATTGATGGATTGGTATGGATATCGGGCTTTTAATTCTAATTGTTTTTCTGTCCTCTGCAGTGCTTTTATTCATTGCGGTATATCTGTTTGGATATAGGCTAACTAGAAAGGGGAGAAATAAACCAGCCGATGGGCCTGTTCCATCTACTATTTCTACCGATACTCGGATACCTGCCGTAGCGGTCATCCGGGCCCTGTCTGAAATCGATGATGGTGTGCTCATTATAAATGAGAACTATCAGGTCAGTTATATGAACAATGCTGCTATGAAAATATTTGATATATTGCCGGGTAAGTGGAATGCCCAGACTTTCATCGAAGTTGTAAGGGACCATGAATGTGATGCGTTGCTGAAAAAGAGTGTTAATACCAATGAGCCGCAGTTTTCGCTGATACGGACACATCAAATGAAGCAACTATTAAGTGTTTCCGTCTTTCCAAGTGAGGTAAACGATAGCTACATTGTGATCGTGAAGGACTTAACGGAAAGACAGAGGATAGAGCAGATACGAAAAGACCTTGTTTCCAATATTGCGCACGAATTCAGGACTCCCATAGCATCCATAAGGCTATTGGCCGAAACGCTTCAGCAGGGGGCCATTAATGATCCAAAAGTATCCGCAGATTTTCTCAGTAAAATTGACGTTGAATCAGTCAGGCTGCAGCAGATGACGGATGATTTGAATCAATTGTCATTGATCGAGAGCGATGGGTTACCGTTGGAGAGAGAAGCCGCTGATGTGGGGCGACTGATAAAACAGACAGTGGAGAGGCTCAGGGCCCAGGCTGGCCGCAAAGGGATATCAATAATTATGAACATCGAACCCGGTATGCCCAGGCCGGTCGTAGATAAGAATGGAATTGAGAGTGTCCTCATGAATTTGGTGCATAATGGTATTAAATATACTGACACAACGGGGCAAATCACGGTTAATGCCAGGAGGGAAAATGACACAATTCGCGTATCCGTGACTGATACGGGGATAGGGATTTCCTCCGATGAGTTGCCGCGGATTTTTGAGAGATTCTACAAGGTAGATAAATCAAGAAATACCGAGGGATCGGGGTTGGGGCTGGCTATTTCAAAACATATCATTGCATCGCATGGAGGAAAAATTTGGGCGGAGAGTGTGGAGGGGAAGGGGTCCACTTTTTGTTTTACTTTACCTCTGCCAGCTTGAGACTATCTTCCATATTTTAACCTGGATTTAACATTTCATTAACCCACCTTTTATATGCCTGCAGTATCATGGCAAAGTGAAGGAGGTAAAATGCTAAATATAATAAAATGGAATTTATTTAAAGGAGAAAAGAATCTGAATAAATCAATTAATAATTGGTTCGTTCCGGTTGCTGCTGTCTTAATTGCAGCCGTTGCCCTGGCAGGCTGCAGTGCTCCCGCATCCAACCCCACAGCGACATCAAAAACCCCGACGTCGGCTACATCTCCCGTTTCAACTAGTTCGGTCAGCCTGACCGGAGCGGGAGCTACTTTCCCGGCGCCCTTATACACCAAATGGTTCGATGAGTACAATAAACTCACAGGTGTGAAAGTGAATTACCAGGCGATCGGTTCTGGCGCTGGCATTAGCCAGATTACAGAAGGGACCGTCGATTTTGGGGCCAGTGATGGAATTATGTCTGCTGATCAGACAACCAAGGCGGAGTCAAAGAGTGGCCCTATACTCCATATTCCAATGACTGACGGCTCCGTTGCTGTATGCTACAACCTGCCGGGAATTACCAGCGGACAACTTAAATTAACTGGAGAGATACTGGCGAATATCTACCTGAAAAAAATAACCAAATGGAATGATCCTGCTATAACCGCTCTCAACCCT
Organism: Dehalococcoidia bacterium; assembly: GCA_050014895.1. GTDB lineage: Bacteria > Chloroflexota > Dehalococcoidia > GIF9 > UBA5629 > JAFGLP01. The sequence continues at coordinate 2,189 of JBEKCL010000140.1, read as the reverse complement.
GGCTTGAATTTGCCCGATACGGCGATAGCGGTAGTTTACCGCTCTGATGGATCAGGTACTACCTACATATTCACCAATTATTTATCGAAGGTAAGCGCTGATTGGAGCAGTCAGGTTGGTAATGCTACATCAGTGAAGTTTCCCGGAGATATCGGTGGCCAGGGCAGCGCAGGTGTTGCCGGACAGGTCCAGCAGCTTCCAGGCGCAATCGGCTATGTAGAACTGGCTTATGCCATGCAGAACAAAATATCATGGGCTGCGTTGAAAAACAGCGCCGGCAATTTCATTGAGCCGTCGCTGGCAGCGACTACCAAAGCAGCCGAAGGTGTGACACTACCCGATGATATGAAAGTGATGCTAACCAATTCATCTAACCCGGATGCTTATCCTATCGTTGGTTTTACATGGATACTAGTGTACGTGAACCAGAAAGACAAAACCAAGGGCGAAGCTCTGGCAAAGATGCTCTGGTGGGCCATACATGATGGGCAGCAATATACACAGGCCCTCAGCTACGGCAGCCTTGCGGCGCCGGCTGTGGCCAAGGCTGAAATCGAGGTACTGTCTATCAAATTCCAGGGGCAGCCCCTGATTAACCGATAAATTCCTAGTTAACTGCCATAGTTAGAATGAAATGGAAATGTGGGGTAGGTCGGCCTTCCCTGCATTTTCCGTTTTGCCAAGATATAATAAATAGGTCTTAGTTTGATCAAGAGATACTAGACAGTCTTTAAAAGGATGATGAATACTATCAAGCCAGATGCAGTATTGCCAGCCGTGAAATGGGACGTCGCTGAAGGACGCAGGGGTCGGATTGGCGATAAGATATTCTTTAACCTGACGCTCATTTTTACCTTGCTGATGGTCTCGATTCTGGTCGGTCTGATCATTATTTTGAACATCGATGCCTGGCCGGCCATACAGAGATTCGGCATTTCTTTTATTTCAAGCATTTCATGGGACCCTGTGAATGAAATATTCGGCGCTCTTCCTGCAGTATATGGGACACTGCTAAGTTCATTGATTGGTCTTCTTATTGCCGTTCCTATCAGCCTTGGCTGTGCCATATTCTTAAGCGAACTGGCGCCGGAATGGCTTAGCAGGCCGTGCTCTTTCCTGATTGAAATGCTCGCAGCCATTCCGAGCGTGATCATCGGCTTATGGGGCATGTTTGTGCTAGTTCCATTCATACGGAGCCCGGTTGAAAAATGGCTGGGAAGTACTTTGGGGTTTCTTCCTTTCTTCCAGGGGCCGCCATTTGGTGTTGGATTTCTCTCGGCTGGAATTATTCTAGCGATCATGGTAATTCCGATAATAACAGCGGTGAGCCGTGATGTGATGTGTGCCGTCCCAATTACACAACGTGAGGCCATGCTGGCCCTGGGCGCTACTAAATGGGAGATGATTAACCGGGCGGTGTTGCCTTACTGCCGTTCAGGGTTAGTTGGTGCGATAATCTTGGGGTTGGGGCGGGCACTCGGCGAGACCATGGCTGTAACGATGGTCATCGGCAATGCATATACCCTGACACCGTCGTTGTTTTCGCCGGGTGTGACAATCGCCAGCAAGGTTGCCAGCGAGTTCAGCGAGGCATCGGGCGATATTTATATTGGTAGTCTGGTAGAGTTGGCGCTCGTGCTTTTCGGCATAACGCTGCTGGTCAATATTATTGCTCGTTTGCTGGTGTGGCGGGCCACATCAGTCAGGACGACGGGAGAGTAAATTACGTCAGGCTACGTTGATTTAAGACGCAAATGGATCAGCCGTGCAATGCTTGGTTTAAGCGGCTGTGCTACAGGTATTGTGATAATTGTTCTTGCACTAATCCTGGGTTATACCCTTGTGAACGGTATATCGTATCTCAACATAGATATTATTACCCAGGCTGCCAAACCGGTAGGCGAGATTGGAGGCGGAATGAGAGATGAGATTTTTGGTACTCTCATTCTGGTCGTTCTGGCGTCTATTATAGCTTTGCCGATTGGATTGTTGACAGGAATATTTGTGTCGGAATACGCAGGTCCTAAAATTGCGTCAGCGGTACGCTTTGCAGCGGACATACTGGCAGGCGTGCCATCGATAGTGGTCGGCGTTTTTGCTTATGCCGTACTGGTGCGTCCTATGCACTCGTACTCTGCGCTTTCGGCGGGTGTTGCGCTGGCCATTATTATGATTCCTGTTGTCGCACG
>JBEKCL010000139.1:0-9468 GCA_050014895.1 Dehalococcoidia bacterium | reverse complement strand
GGGTTTTCTTTGGTTAAAGAGCTTTTGGAAATGAGAGCCAACATCCGGAAAGTTTGTGTTTTGATAGCTTTATCAATATCCCTCGGGTATGATTCGCCACCAAGCAACTTCACCCTGTCGCACCATACCTTGTAACCTGCGGCAGTCAGTCGTAACGTAAGCCATTCAGCAAGCTCCCCATCCTCGGTCGCGTAGCTAATGAAAAGGTGATCTGCCGTCGGTTGCATGTCAATCAGAGCGTTATCATCCCTTGCCATAGTTCACCTTGTTGAGATTTATGCCAATCATCTTTGTTTGCGGTATTAGTCAAGATGTAACATGGATTCCCATGCGATGTCAAGTGAAAAGCCTGTATAACGGAGATATAGCTATTCTGGCTGCGGTGCCAATATTTTAGCTGGATTGGGGTACAGATTGAGTTATATCTTAGCCTCAGGCATCCAGACCGATGCTAAGATGCATGAACAGGTTTGTGACACTGTGCTACCGCTTGGAAAGTACTGTGCTAGCCCCAAAACTGAAACCGTCACTACTTAAATCGGTTTCTTGCTGTGGGTTGCCTTTACCACGGTAATTCTGGCATGCCCCAATCCCATTTCTTTACATAAGTTACAATTCAGTGTAGACTTCAAACATAGTTCAAGTTTAGGTTATTGCAACGCTCCTTATATCTCACCAGATCTATTTAAAGCATTGGATGGCCCGAATAATAGCTAAATTTATTAAGGAGGTCATCTAATGAGTTTTGAAGACAAATCACTTAAGTGCATCGATTGCAGTACTGCCTTTGCATTCACTTCGGGAGAACAAGAGTTCTATGCATCTAAGGGTTATACCAACGAACCCAAGCGTTGCCCAACTTGCCGAAAAGCTAAGAAACAACAGAGCGGCAACACAAGCTACGGTGAGCGCAACTATACCACCAACTAGACTATTAAATAGTTAAATTGGACCGGGGACATATGCAGGCCCGCACAGGGCTTATGTATGTCCCCGGTTTTTTCGTTGTTGAAAAGGACGCGGGCGAGTTTGATGGCGGCCGGGCGCCGGCACCTTTTCTTTACATAAGTTACGATATAGCGTATACTCCCAATATAGTTCAAGTTTAGGTTATTACAAAGCTTCTATATCCCACCAGATCAATTTCAAGCATTGGATGGCCCGAATACTGGCTAAATTTATTGAGAGGAGGTCATCCGATGAGTTTTCAAGACAAATCGCTAAAGTGTATCGATTGTGGTACTGCCTTTACGTTCACTTCAGGTGAACAAGAGTACTTTGCATCCAAAGGTTTTACCAATGAACCCAAGCGTTGCGTTTCATGCCGAAAAGCAAAGAAACAACAGATGGGTACTTCAACCTACGATTCACACAGCTACAGTTCACGATAAGTTAATTAGTAGTTGACTTGACCAGGGGGACATATATGGGCCAGGAGTGGTAATGCCTGTGTATGTCCTCCATCAAATATTACAGGGTGGAGAAAATAATGGAATTCGATAAGACTAAAGGCTTTTGCAATGGGCTTAATATTAAAGACACAAGCTGTGAGTTCACTTCTCATTTGTTAAAGCATGCCCATGATGAGGTAACGGCAAAGAACTGTAAGAAATGCACTTGTCCCGCGGCTAAGGGTCACAAGAGACAGTATGCTGCGAAAAGAAGAGAGATGGTCGGGTAAGGGACCCGTTGACTAAGTAACTTTACTTCTTGCTTTTGGCAGCCCGCTTTTTCACAGGCTTTTTACTGCGTGTTTTTGCCAGGCCCAACTGAATGGCGTCCTGGATCCACTTTATTTCACGCCGGCGGTTATCTACAATATGCGTCTGTATTTTGTTGTCCTCTTCCATTAAAGCCTCAAGGCTCCGGCAGTTTTGTTCAGCGGTTAACAGCATTTTGCCCGCCTCTTTATATAAATCGCTCTTTACCATGTCTTCGACAATTTTGACCTGCGTATAGAGCTCTTTACTGATATCTGCAAATTGATTTACTGCCATATGATTACTCTCCTGAATGGATTTTCCCGGACATATTAAGTTTAACAGAAATGGATATTAACCACGACTGCACGGGCACGGCTTTTTTGTATCTTCTACTAATTCCTTCTCCACAGCCTCCACCTGGATTTGGACCGCCTGCCGTTCAGCGGACTTTCTCAGGCTCTCGTACCCTTCCTTACGGCTGACAAATATGATGTTGCCGGTGGAGGGATCTATGATGCCCAATTTTCTGTGTAAGTTATTAATGTCAATCTCCTTCACAGTACGTCGAACTACGGGCTGACGACTGTGATATACCGGTATATTCCGGTCCGGGTCCTGTTATTAGCTATATAAGAGTGAAGCTTATCCGAGCTTCATTTCGTGTGCAAGGACGTCGCAGAGATAGTCATCATGCCTTAAATAATGGTTGGCAGTCCGGCTGTACTCATGTGCTTCCTTTAATAAGGTCTCAAGCATGGCATCGGCGCCCGCTTCGTAAATGTACCTTTCATACCCTCGTGACGCATCATCAGCGTAACGGTTGTTCCACCCTTCGGGCCTGTACTTTATCTGGTTGTTGTCCCCTTTTATAAGCTGCTTGTTCATAATTACCCCACGCCTACTGTTTACTCGAAAAATATCCTTGCACGTACTTCTGGCAAATAAAAAACCAGTCATTTACAAATGACCGGTTTCACTATTTATACGTTGGCGTCCAAGTGACCAAGTTACGGGCGCCAGCAAATTTGCTATTTGTAAATAAAGCTATGTTTTAATTATCGCTTTAATTATATGTTACTACACTTAACATAAAATTGCAATCGTAATGTGAATTCGAATGATCCGATAGAAAAGAGCATCAGATGGCGGCCGCGATGATATAATGTTCAAGGTGGCTTTGCCTGGAATTGCAAGCATAAAAATAAGCTGATCTGTGGCTTCTACGCAAGATCATTTACAGGAGCAGTATGATGCGGAAAAATATACATAGTCTGATTAAATGTATCCGGCCTTTATCACTATCTCTCGTGCTGGTACTTACCGCTGCCTTCTTCCTGACATGCGCCCCTGCTGCTGCGCCAGTTGCGAAATGGGAAATGATGGACAGCGGGACGAAGGATTACCTGCTGGCGGTCTGGGGCAATTCCAATAAGGATGTCTTTGCCGTTGGTTTCAGCGGCGCCATCTTCCATTATGACGGCAAGGCATGGGTCAGGATGGAGAGCGGAACGGACGGCTGGTTTCTGGGTATCTGGGGAAGCTCCCCGTCAAACGTCATCGCAGCCGGTCAAAAAGGATGCCTTCTGCACTATGACGGTACTGGTTGGAAGCCGATAGACAGCGGGTCTTCTCTTGACCTGTGGGCAGCCTGGGGCACTTCCGCTTCCGACATTTATGTCTCCCGCCAGGATGGGAAAGTGCTCCATTACAATGGAACTAAATGGGACCTTCCGGACCTCCCGTCGAAGGACATTTTACGTGACGCCTGGCGTGACCCCGATGGTAAAATGCTGGTCGTAGGGCACGGTGGCACTATCCTGCAATACGACGGCAAGGCCTGGACTACAATTAATTCCGGAACAAAGTCCAACTTGTACGGGATTTGGGGTATTTCCGGTGATGACGTCTTCGCTGTTGGGCATGATGGTACGGTCGTACATTACGACGGTAAGTCCTGGAGTGCTATGAAAAGCGGGACCACCCAGCCCCTGCTTGATGTTTGGGGTAATTCAGGGAGTGACGTATATGCTGCCGGCGATAAGGGGACGCTGATACATTTCGACGGCAAACAATGGTCCGGTGTGGAGAGCGGTATCACAGGCACTTTGCATGGTATCTGGGGCAGCCCGCAGGGCGATTTGTTCATCGTCGGCAAGGATGGCACTATTCTTCATAAGTCCAGGTGATCTTCAGGGAGAGTCCGGTTTCTTTGGCTTTCCATGATCGGAGTAATAGATGGTACGCTCGCTCGGAGTGATAAAGTAATGAACTTCTTCGATTTCCTTGTTGCCTTTTACAAGGGTTACCTTGATAGTCTCGAAGTTAAAATCTGTGTCGACAATTGCCTTGTCGATGGCGCTGGCCGGAAGTATCCAATGCTCTATTTCTATGGCCTCATTGACGGGTTCAAGCCAGCCTGCATGTTTGTCTCTTTCCGCCTCATCCTCCGTGACCAGGTAGTCCACTGCATCAGGTTGCGCATGGCTCAGTGAGTGCTGAAGATCACGCCTGTTCACTATGAACATTCCGCCCGGGTTTTCAATGTTTTTCCTGTACCATCTCCTCAGTCCCTCGTATTTATCTGTGGGACCGGGAGGCGGCGCATAGGGCAGCATTTTAAAAATCGGTATCCCCAGGTAGAGCACCCTCTTGCCAATTAGAGTTTCCGCAAAATCCAGGTCCACTCCAATAAATAGCTTTTCGTGATGCTCCCTTCTGGTAATTGCTTCCGTTCCCACTCATCTCACCTCACAATTAATCGGTACGGAAAACGCGTATCCTATCCGGTGAAAAAACCCTGAGTAGACAGTGGCCTGCTTCTCATTTACAAACTCAATTAATACACCTGATATTAGGATAATGCCCGCATAGCAATATGTCAAAATGATGCCCTCACCCTGCCCTCTCCCACTGGGAGAGGGTTTCTTTTTTCCGAGAGGGACCGCAGGTCCCTCTTCAACATCCCCCTGAGAGACGGAACTGCGGGCGTCCCGATCAATCAGGACGTGGCAATCTAATGGTTTATTTGTGATATGCAGCAGATCAGCACGTCGCTGCGCTCCTTGTGATGACATGGGGGATGCTTACGGGTCCCGGATTTAACTTTGGGGTTTTAGTGCCGGTCTCTTGCCGCGGAAATGGTGGGAATACCTGAGGGTATAATCCTGCCGGTTGACAAAGTAATACACGCGGTCGAGTTCCTTCTCATCTTTAGTGACGGATACTATGATAATTTCAAAGTTAAAATCGTGCCTGACTATGGCATTATTGACAGCATTGGCGGGAAATAGCCACTGCGATATCTCAATAGCCTCGTTGTTGGGCTCGCACCAGTCCTTGTGCTTTGCCCTTTCGGCGGCATCCTCTGTGACCAAATAGTCCACTGCATCGGCCTGCGCTTTGGCCAGTGCCCGTTGGACATCACTCCTGTGCATGAGGCACAAGCTGCCCATGTCTTCAATATTTTTTCTGTACCATTTTCTCACACCCGCGTAGCCGTCCGTGGGCCCCGTCGGCGGGGTATACCCGCGCATCTTGAGAATCGGTATTCCAATGGAGTGAAACCGGACGCCTTTCAGCTGTGCGGCGATGTCCAATGCCGCTGGTACAACTATTTTGCGGCCCGGCATTTTTTCCGGAATTAATTCCTGTTCCAATTTATTGCTCCATTAAACTCCATTAAAGATTAGTGTAGTTGAAGTGTCATGTCAACAGTTCTGCCAACAAAAATGTCGTTGCGAGTCCCGATGCAATCGGGATATGGCAATCTAATGGTTGATTTGTAGTTGTATGCCCTCACCCTGCCCTCTCCCATTGGGAGAGGGTTTTCTTTTTCCGAGAGGGACCTGCGGTCCCTCTTCAACATCCCCCGGGAGACTGGGGCGTCCCGATCTATCGGGAAAGGAACGCCCCTACGATTTCGAGCATAGTCACGCTGCTTGATATATACTGGTATATAATGTCCACAGTGGGAGGTAGAAATTCATGGGGTACATTTACTCTTTTAATGACGGTGTAGAGGACAAGTCCCTTCTGGGCAACAAAGGCGCTAACCTTGTCACTATGACCAAACTCAAATTACCGGTCCCGCCGGGGTTTGTCGTCTCCGTTGAGGGCTACAACGAGTATAAGAAAACGGGCCGTTTATCCGAGAAGGAGATTACCCAGGCGGTCGCCGACCTGGAGAAACAGGCGCATGCTAAGCTCGGTAAAGGACTCCAGGTCTCCGTTCGCTCTTCTGCTCCTGCATCCATGCCGGGCATGATGGATACAGTCCTCAATATCAGCGGGCTGTCGGAAGTGCGTGCGGCCATCAGGCGCATTTTCGAGTCATGGGACAATCTCCGCGCCATTGAATACCGCCGCATCAACAATATATCGTCTGACATGGGAACGGCAGCGGTGGTACAGGCGATGGTCTTTGGCAATAAGGATGCCAAATCCGGCACGGGTGTGGTCTTCAGCCGCAACCCGAGCACGGGAGAGAAAGGCTTATTCGGCGAGTATATCCAGTGTGCGCAGGGTGAAGCTATCGTGTCAGGGTCCACAACCCCGGTTCCTGTCTCAAAGCTCGAAGCCATCATGCCGAAAATGTACAAAGAGCTGCTGCAGAAAGTCGCCTTGCTGGAAGCCCACTTCCGCGATATGCAGGATATCGAGTTCACTATCGAGTCTGAGAAGCTGTACATTTTGCAGACAAGGTCGGGCAAAAGGAGCGGGCAGGCCGCTGTAAAGATAGTTGTAGATATGGTGCATGAGGACCTCATCACCGTGGAAGAAGCTATATTGCGGGTCAAACCTGATGACCTGCGTGCGATCCTGCACAAGCATATAAAACCGGGCCTGGAACATGAGCCTCTGACTAAAGGCCTGGCAGCGGCTCCCGGCGCCGTAAGCGGGCGTGTAGTATTTACCGTCGACGAGGCCATGCTTCTCTCCAAGAAAAGCATCCCGTCCATCCTGGTGAGGCAGGAGACCAGCCCGGATGATATCCAGGGTATCGCTGCCGCAGACGGTGTGCTGACTTCCAGGGGCGGGCTTACGTCCCACGCTGCCATCGTGACCAGGGCCATGGGCAAGCCGTGTGTCTGCGGGGCTGAAGACATAGAGATTGATCCTAAAAAGAAATTATTCACGTCTAAAGGCAAGACCGTTCACGATGGCGATACAATCACCATTGACGGGACAGCGGGTACGGTCTACATCGGCACGATTCCCCTTGAGGAGGGGACAATGATAAAGGAGTTTACGGAACTGCTTACCTGGCTGGATGGAGCGAAGCGGTTGGGGGTCAGGGCAAACGCTGATATGCCGGAAATGGTGGCGCAGGCCATCAAGCTCGGCGCAGAAGGCATCGGACTTTGCCGCACGGAGAGGCAGTTCAATGGTCCGGAGCGCCTGTCCGCCATCAGGGAATATATCATGGCGGAGACCGCAGGGCGGAAAGCTAAAGCGCTGGAACATCTCAGCAAGCTCCAGAAGGAGGATTTCATCGTCCTGTTCAAGGAGTTAAAAGGGCTGCCTATTATTATCAGGCTCCTCGACCTGCCGCTTCACGAGTTTCTCCCCTCTGAAACGGAGACCACCGACCCCAAAACCAAGCAGCGTATAGCCGAGCTGAAGGAGATAAACCCGATGCTCGGACACAGGGGAGTGCGCGTGGCAGTCACCAATCCTGAAATATACAGAATGCAGGTAGAGGCTATAGAAGCCGCTAAGAAAGAGGTCCCGGCCGATGTATCGATAATGATCCCGCAGGTCATTACCCTGCAGGAACTGATTATGATCAAGAAAAGCTGTACCGAGGGATCGACACTTAAGCTTGGGACGATGATGGAGACGGTCCGTGCTTGTATGCGGGCGGGACGGTTGGCCGAAGTTGCGGACTTCCTCTCCTTCGGCACCAACGATCTTACCCAGGCGGTGTATTCGTTCAGCCGGGAAGATGCCGAAAAGAAGTTTCTTTCTACCTACCTTGAGATCGGTATCCTCGAAGATAATCCATTTGAAATCATAGATATTAAAGGCGTGGGACGCCTTATGGAGACTGCCATTTTCTGGGCGCGCCGTGCAAAGAAGGACATACCTATCGGTGTTTGCGGAGAGCAAGCCGGCGAGCCGACCTCGATCAAGTTCTTCCACGCAATTAATGTTGATTATGTGAGCTGCAGCCCGTTCAGGGTGCCCATCGCCAAGCTCACCGCCGCCCAGGCTGCCATAGAGCAAAAAGATAAAGCGGAATCAATCCTGTAAATTGAGGGTGGTATCCCCTCACCCTACCCTCTCCCCACAGGGAGAGGGTTTTCGTTGGTACGAACCGGGTACACTGGTAACAAAATAGACCGGGCACATGGGTTACACTTTTCTCCGAGAGGGACCTCCGCAGGCTGTCCAATAAGTGGCGCTTCTGAAGCTAAGAGCCGGTCGGACACACGATCGAGGTGTGGACTTTTTAGACAGCCTGCTCCGGTCCCTCTTCGACATCCCCCTTAAGACCGGGAGACGGAACTGCGGGCGCACCTAAAGGAACGCTCCCACGATTATTGCGTGAAAGCAGGATGAGAGAAGGGCGCAGCCCTTCTTGAAAAAGAAAAACCCCTCTTCCTCAAGTAGGGTCGTGCATAATATTATGTCATTAACTCAATGGATTTAGCGTTTTAGAAGTTTCACTTTGTCGTCAGTGTATTTGTATCAATGATCAAGAGGTTCCTTTTCCATATTCATACCTCCCTAAACGATGATTATTTAAGTACAACAGGAGTACCAATATGGCAAAGATATATATTGAAGGCGGCGAGAAATGCAATATGCGTGATAAAATGAGTATATGCCAAAAACAGAGTTGTGGTGGAGGCTTGGGGTAACACTTCTAGCTATCTGTGAAATCACACAGATTATAAATACAGGTACGTCAGCATCCACTTCTCCCAATCTATTAACCCTCATGTCCTATATAATATTGGCTGCCGCTCTTATATTAATAGCCTATGCTTGGCTATCACAATATATCGCTAAACCAATTAAGGTTTTGGATTGCGAAGTCCATATAGATTTGATCACAAAGCAAGCACCAGAAGCTTCTATTATTATGACTCTTACATCCAACGAAGATACCAGTATATATAAGTCGGCGGTGCTATATATCTCCAAGAGTTTAAATAAAAAGTTAAGCCCAATCATTCACCTTCCCATATGTTTCGATTTACAAAGGAATGAGAAGGATATACACGGCGACTATATTTTTTTAAAGAAGGGACAAGCCACTTACGTTAAAAATAGAACTAAAATATATATGGATGAAGCAAAGGATGCCGATAAAGAACTTATGCTCAAGGAATTAGAAGAGCATATCAATTGGGAATTAGAGTATTGTCTTGTATTTAGAAGCCACGATAGACTGTACAAATATCGACCTGGTGCTAAAGAGAAGCAACGGGTCAACGAAATGGGGATTCACTTTGAGGAATAACTAAATTTCATTCGACCAGCGAAACCGATTGAAAATGCTTAGGCCGCAAGTTTCATCGGCAGACTCAGAGATGAATGCTTAAATACCAACTGGTTTATGAATCTCAAACACGCCCATTATGTAATTGAAGAATTGAGAATGGATCACAACGAAGTCAGACCTCGCAGTTCATTGAAAGGAGGCACTCCAAAGAAGTATGCTGAGGCAATGGCTGAATTCTAAGCGCCAGTGATACTAATGATGAGGTAAGGTCAAACACTTATGCAAATACCAGATGAAATAAGGAAATGTGTAGTT
>JBEKCL010000138.1:0-9487 GCA_050014895.1 Dehalococcoidia bacterium | reverse complement strand
ATTATTACTAGTAGTTCGATTGTCTTCTCTGGCGTATGATCAGGAGGATAATCAGGAATACCAATAGGAATCCTCCGATGAAGATACCCACCACCGGCACTCCCGAATCATTGGATTGCTGAGTTGCCTGCTGAGTTGCCGGCGCAGAAGTTATGACAAAGTCGGCGCTGAGCGGGTCGATGCTGGCCTTATATGTGCCGGGGGTATTATTATTAACTGTGAATGTGACCACCTGGGACTCACCGGGGTCCAGCACAACGTCCTGCTGTGCTTCGACATTGTCGTTGATTTTCAATAATAAAGACTTTGTGCCCGTGGCTTTGCCTGTGTTGGCGACGTTGATCGATACAGTTACCTGGTTGCCGGATTTTGATGAAATTGGGGTGGCCGTCATATTAGATATGGAAAAGGCTGCAAGGGAGGAAGCGGGGGTGGCGGATGGCTGGCTTGAGCTTGAGCCTGTAGATGACGAAGTTGAAGAACCGGAAGAAGATGAGGATGAAGAGGTGGAAGAGGTGGTTGTAATTGGGGTTGTAGTCGTAGTTGTGGTGGTGGTTGCTGCTGCTGCGCCAATAGTAACGGAATATGCGATGCTGGAAGTATGTGACGCAGTGTCGGCCAGCAGGACTGTAAAACTGTATGTCCCAACGGCCGTTGGCGTCCCGGAGATCACACCTGCGCTGCTGAGCGAAAGCCCGGCCGGCAGGCTGCCCGAAGAGACCGACCATGTATATGAGCCGGATCCGCCCGTAGCTATGAGGAATGCGGAATAACTGGTGCCCACCGTGCCGCCGGGAATGCTGTAGGTGTTGACGGAAACGCTGGAAGACGCTGAAGCGCTGATGGTGATGGATAATGTTGCGCTGGCGGTATGCGAAGCGCTGTCAGCTGCCTGGAGCGTAAACGTGGATGTTGCCGCGGTTGTCGGGGTGCCCGAAATCACACCGCTGCTCAGGGTCAGCCCGGCGGGCAGGGTGCCGCTTGATACCGACCATGTATAGGGGGAAGTGCCGCCCGAAGCCGCTAATGTTGCCGAATACGCTGTTCCGACAGTGCCGCCGGATAGTGAGGTAGTGGTGATAGAAACGGAAGTTGAAGCTATAGTTGGAGCTGTATAAGAAGCGGGAGCGCCGGTAACGCTGAGATTAAGCTTGGTAGCGCCCGCGGTGCAGGAGAGGGTTGTCGCCTGTACCCCGTTTACGTACATACTGATAGAACCTGACGAGCAGGCGACCGGGAACTGGGTGCTATAACCATATCTTCCCTGGGAATCGGTTGTGCCGACGGTTACTGCTACGCCGTTGATACGCGCTTCTACTGTGAAACCGGCGCCGACGGATGATCCGTTATTAGTTACACTGCCGTAGAGGATCTCGGGTATCGAGGGAGGCGCATCGGCCTGTAAAGGCAAAATGGTAACGAAGGCCCCGGCAATTAGAAAAAGCGACAAAAATAACCTGCTGAGGAAAATAGACCTTGAGGATTGAAACATAGTACTTGCTCCTCTGTTAAGAAAAATCCAATATTAACTGAAACAATTTTATATGCGGCTGCCGGCAACTGTTAATTACGTGGCAGCCGCATATAATTCTAAACTATTCTTTTATTTGCAGCCAGCGCTGACGCCGGTGGCCACGCCGAAGTAAATCCAGTAGCCTGAACCAGGCGTCATACTGTCTGTGCAGTTAAGCGAATCCATCGCCCCTCCAGTGGGCGAGCCGGCATAGCCCTGTATCGGGGATGCGTATTGCGTGCCGCAATTACCGAACAGGTAAGTGCTCACCTGCTGTGCAACTGTAGATTTGAAGCCCACCATGTTCCAGCCGGCAGGGTAGACATATGCCTGTAATGGTGTGGTACCGCCGCACGGGCAGGGACGGCCCGTGTAGAGGAGGCTGCCCGAAACATTGTCCGTGTAGCTGTTAGACATCTGTATCCAGTACGCATGGCCGTCACTCATTGATGTCAATGAGCCTTGGCCGGCATTCGGTATATAGTATTGCCAGGTGCCGCTGTTTCCGCCGGTAAAGTAATAGACCGACAGCACGTTGGCTGATATACCGGACAACACGTTACTGATATCCGAATTTAATGGCATCGCTTGCAGCGAGACGAGGTTCCACCCTGGATTTATAGGAATATAATAAGTGTTTGAAGCGCAGCCAGATGTTGCAACAAGGCTGAATTGCTGGCTGTCCACCTGCACCGGCAGTTGTTCCTGCCCGCCCGGGCCTACATAGTAGCTGGCTATCAGCCTTATCGTAAACGGCCCTGGATATGTGGCAGAAGGAAGGCTGGTCGGAATTGACCAGGTATAGGTGCAGGCCGTGCTCGGGCACTGTGCCTGGTTAATCCGGCTGGTTATGAGTCCGGTCCCTGCGTAATTAACGCTGGTATCTGCTACAGGCGACCCATTGTAATACAGGTATATTTTATAATCCATATTGGTGGTAGATGGTGTTCCGTTGACCGTCCAGCCGATGGTCTGCGTTGTGCCTGCATTCCAACTATATCCTACTAACGGGGAAACGATGGTTAATGTCGGCTGCGTTGTAAGCTGGGTAAGGTAAAAGGTAGTGCTGTATCCATTTCCGGCGGGGCTTGTGCTTGTCGCCGCTGATTGGATCCAGATTTCACAGTTGGTGGTGGAAGCTACACCCGCAGGAATGCTCCAGGTGGCCCAGTAGCTCCCTCCGGAGTTACCCTGCTGGGTGAGAATAGCCGAATTCCAGTAGCCCGAAGTATTATCGTTTAAGCTGTATTCGACCGTGCAAATATGAGTGGCAGAGGACATGGGATCGTTGACCGTCCAGGTGATATTTTCAGTTGTCCCTGTATACCACACGGTCCCGGACGCGGGCGAGGTTATCGTTATCGTCGGCTGTGTGGCACAGATAATTGTGAAAGAACTGCTGTTGGTGGATGTCGATTGATTCCCGGCGCAGTCTTTAACTATGGCGTATATGGTGGCGGTTGTGCTGCTGACACTGGGTACAGTCCAGGTGCTATAGGTGACCGACGTGCTGGTGGGTGTCATCCAGCCGGGGGTTATAAGCTGGGCATTGCCGCCGTTGCCGGGGTTAAGCCAAAGCTCGTAAGTAAAATTCGTGGTCGAAGTGCCGGACACAACGAACGAAATACTCGCTGTTTGCCCGCAGGTAACCGAGATGGGAACTGTGGGGACACCCGGATTAACTATATTTGGGCCCATGACATTTATCGAGGAAGAGTAACCAGTGACATAAGTGCCGGCATTACTGTAGGCATTGATATATAAAGTCCCGGTAGTGGTTGAAGAAGGTAACGGGGGTGTGGAACCAGGGCCCCACGTGTAACTGCCTGAAGTTGTTTGCGCTACATTAGTATATTCCTTGATTATTGTGCTATTCCATAAAATGTCTACCTTTGCAAAGTTCTCAGTGGCTATGCTGGGAATAGTCGCCGTCCAGTTGATGGTCTGGGAGGGCTGAGGGGAACCGGTTGCTAGCCAGCACGTGTTAGCAGTATAAATGGTGACTACAGGCGTTGAGGTATCTACGTATACTGCATTTGTTAAGGTAGTGATTATACCTGCGACAGATAACGTGACATTATAATAGCCTGCTGTAGCTGATAAGGGAGAAATTGAGAATGTTGTATTTTCTGCCGATGCAATAGTATTCTGCTGACCTGTAATGACTGTGCCAGAGCCCTGCTGCATTGAAACCACACAGTAGTCACTTCCAGCGTCTGTAAAAGTGAAATTGCAATATATTGTCCCGGTGCTTGGCGCAACAGTGGCCGGACTGATATTGCTAGGATTGCCATTACCGCCGTAGCCACCATAAACCCTCAACACGACGCCAGTAGGTGAGGCCTGTACCGGCGCTGCCGGGATCATGACTGCCATAAATGAGAAAAGGATTGCGATGATAAGCATTATGCTTATACCCGAGTATTTTGCATTGATCATTTTTGTTTGAATTCACCTCCATTTACATTTTGTGCGTGTTTGTAAAAAATATTTTACAATTCTTCATAACATGCGCATTTCTCCTGCCGGGCTTCTGTTCTTGAAATCGTACATCTGCGATTTTAAGTAATTATTAAGATTGTATTTATACATAATTATAATAACGGCGGCCGGTGTACATAAGTTTAGTCATTCTTTATCGGCTTGCCTTTAGCACCTCCTGCGCCGTTATGTATGTGCGCAACCAGTATTTCGCTGACCAGCGCCTTGAGGTGTTTGCCGTTGCGCGCGGCTTCCTCCTTGAGCTTGCGGTGTATGTCCACCGTAATGCTCGCTCGAATTTCAGGCATATAGTCGCACCTCCGTGTTCCCGTAAGGGGAACTATTTATTGTAAACCCTTCCATCACGTGCGGTATTTCCGTGACTTCCGTGGTTTCAATCACATCCATCACTTCGCGTCTGGTACGCAAGGACAGCACATCCATCACGTGCTTCATGTGCTTATTATACCATTTGTGTCAAGTGTGCTTTTTGTGACGGATGTTTTGTTTTTGATGGGCAGGCACAGACTGAATGCTTAGAAAGATGCCGGAAAAATCTTCGCTGAATGATGAAGTTAACATTCATGTTTGACAAAACCATTATGCTGTATGCCTTCTTATAGAATATCCGTTCGCACTTATAGCATAAACGTGTAATCTTTGCTAGGCTTTTATCTAGGGAATTGTTACCATTCATTTGACCCTATAAGAAAACCTGGCATGTATCGCCCGTTTATATTGATATTCCCCTCAGATAGTCTATAATGGCGGACATGGAGGGCGATCTGGATTTGGACGAAATTTGTAAGGGACGTGATGCAGCAATGAAGATAGCCGCTATAACAATGGTTTACAACGAGGCACTGATACTACCCTACTTTTTCCGACACTACGAATACCTCGATGAAATCCATGTGCTTTATGAAACCGATAGCACAGACGATACGCTCAAGATTCTTAATCAGACCCCGAACGCCGTTATTAAGAAATGCCATATCAAAGATGGATTTGACGACATTGATAAGGTGGCCTTAATAAACGATACTCTTCGTGGCATTAAAGCTGATTGGGTGTATGTTGTCGACTCTGACGAGTTTATTTTTCCGCCAAATGAATCCCCTTCTGATTTCCTTAGCCGTCAGAATTATGACGTCGTCAGGGCTGCTATGTTCCGGGTTTTCAGACACAGAACTGACAATGATTTAGACCCATCGTTACCTCCCGTACCTCAAAGGTTTCATGGCATGCCGGATGTGTTCTCCGCTGATAATGCTAAAAATGTAAAGCCTATTGTGGTAAAACCGTCAAGTAAGATTCGGTTTCTGCCGGGGAATCACGCTATAAAAGGAAATATAATATTTTCTCCTGAGTTTTATCTGGGAGCGCATTGGCAGCTGGCCGATCCCTCAATTGCCGTCGCTAGAAAAATGCAATGCAGGGTGAGAATGAGTGAGAGAAACAAGGCGCTAGGGATGTCATTTCATAATCATAATGTAACAGAGGAGGGGATTAGGGCGGAATGTGACGGTTATCTGGACAGTCCAATCATTGAGGCGCTGCGCCCGGTTAATAACACAAGTCCTGCAGAAATGGCGGCGCTTAGTAACAAGTCATTCGTTCCGGAATCAGTAATGGTTGAGTTAAGGAACCAGTTAAAGGATAAAGAAAAGCAGATAATTGATGCAAACATAGACATTACTGGTAGTATAAACTGGCGGATAATTAAGCTATTTCATAAGAAAATCGATACAATATTACCTTTGGGTACAAAAAGACGGCAATTCGTGAAGAGCATGTTCTTGTCACTCAGAAGAAGTTAATATTAGGTGTGAAGGGGCGATTTATGGGTATGTCATCAAGTGTGAATTACGTTGGAGCGGGAGACGGGATTCGAACCCGCGACACCCTGCTTGGAGGGCAGGAACTCTACCGCTGAGTTACTCCCGCAAATGTGGAGACATTGTAATACCCGGCTACCGAGTTGTCAAAGCAAATTACATCACCTGCGAGTCTTAAATGGAGGGGGCATGGAGAAAAGTATAAAAATAGCTCTTGAATTGCTTGACATTGTATTACTGGCAGAATATTATAAGGTCAAATAATAGCAAGTACGGGAGGTCGTATAATGGCAAACGTTGGATATACTTCGCGGCCTTACGAAGACCAGGAGTTGTTGTCAATAGATCGTCTGAAAAGGGCGGTTATGAACAGGATTATAGAAAGGGCGGAGGCCCTGATGGATGAGGAGTTTCCTTTGAAGGATGAGCGGTTGGAGCAGCTCTTTATTGATGAATGGCATCAAGCTATGATTGCGGTGAGGAATTCACCTCAGGCCAAAGAAGCGTATAAGAAGTGGCTTGAATCGAGGATGGTTGGCATGCTGGATGCTCAAATAAAGGAAGATCGCGAGCAACTGAATTCCATGGGAGTACAGGATAAGAGCCTCTAAAGCCTTGTTGTGAAGCAGCAAAAGAGGGGAAATCCTTGATTTCCCCTCTTTTTTTCTTTATAGTTACATCAGTATTGGAGCGGATGCCCGGATATGGATAAAAAGTACGAGGATGCTGAAAAACAACTGGACAAGCTGGCCCAAATGGAAAAGCGGCTTGAAATGATGTATAAGAGGATTGATCAGCTTGATACCATGGTGTCCACTCTTATCGAACGTGTAATGCGACAGCCGGTCATGAACATAGAAATCACCTGCCCTAAATGTGGAAGCCACGTTCATGTTTCCGTGACGGGGAATACCAAGCTATCAACGAAGGGTTAGTCATACTGTCTTGCACAGCAATTTCCCCGGCTTAAATTTCTTGACTATTCAGCATTACCATTGATAAAATGCCATGTTGTTCTAGGGCGGTTAGCTCAGTTGGTTAGAGCGCTACGTTGACATCGTAGAGGTCACAAGTTCGAGTCTTGTACTGCCCACCATAAATACTGTTGCGCAATTGCTGTAAATCATCGTATGTTCCCTGAATAATAGTTCACATTTTGCTATTAGTGATCTTATATCCAATAATTAGCGGAAATTAAATATAATTTGATTATCGCCTGTTTCCTTTGGGTATGATATAATGTAATACCAAGAGGGAAAGATGGGCAAAGAAAAGATTGCAATTACTCTGGATGCGGAGTTCATTAATGAACTAGACCGGCTTGTCGGTGACCATGTTTTTCAAAACCGCAGTCAGGCCATTCAGGAAGCTGTCAGCGACAAACTGTCGCGTATGAAGCGTAGTCGGCTGTCATTAGAATGTGCTAAACTCGAACCGACATTTGAAAAAATGCTGGCTGAAGAAGGATTGGGTGAGGATACGAGCCAATGGCCGGAATATTAAGAGGAGCGGTCCATTGGGCAGACTTGAGTCCAGTACGTGGTCGTGAGCAGTCAGGCCTACGCCCCGTTTTGATTTTAAGTCACGATATTTTCAATGAACGTTCAGGGACAGTTATAGCTATGGCAATTACAAGCCAGCCACAGAAAGCCGGGTTCCCTCTAACGCTTGAACTAAAGACAGCGAACCTGCCAAAACAGTCATGGGCTAAAATCAGTCAAATCCGGACATTGTCTGTAGAACGTATAGGAAAACTGATCAGTAAAGTATCTCAAGAAGAGTTGACTCAGACAATAGAGGGACTTAACGAAATCATTCATTAACAAAACGATGCTATCCGCTTTGTCTTCAACTGTTTATCATATAGACTTTTACATTATATTCGTTTCACCTGACTTTTCCCCAACCGTGATATCACTCCCTATTATCATCCGATGACAATATCCAGCTACCCGTAACTAAATCGAATTCGGAAGATTCTGTCAACTGTACACTCAGGCCCACCATTAGTCATTTTATTAAGCAATCAGTTGACTTATACTTTGTCCCCAATATTTTATTAATTGGACCTTCTTGATACGCATCATATTTTGTATTGCCAGGTGAAATAATCCGAAAGTAATATTAAAGGCCCACCTTACAGGTGGGCCTTTAATCTATTTGCCTCAGGTAACCGGTTTTATTCCCAGTCACTCCTCCTCTTCTTTTTCGGCTTGCTGCGCAGGACCCGGTTCAACACGGCAACCACTATTATAAGGGCGAGGACGCCGACGATGATCCAAATAATAGTACTTAGCGTGATAAAGCCAACTTTTACAGAGGCAGTCGGGCTCCAGGCGCTGGTGTTGGTTGCGCCGTCTACAGCCCTGATGCGCCAGTAGTACTCGCCGTTAGGCAGGGATTCGGCTTCCGAAAGTGTATATTTAGAATCGCTTAGCTTGGTCTGTGACACGAGCGTTTTACTGAAATTCGACTCGTCGCTGACTTCAAGGTCATACGTTACACCGCTGGGATCAGATACATCGGTCCATTTAAAGGCTACTTTGGTATCTCCCATAAAACCCACGGTAGCTCCATCCCTGGGTGATGAAATCTGCGGGACATCGGGAGGGGTGGTGTCCATATTAAATACAGTCGAGGCAGTAATGCCTTTGGAATCTGTTGCCGTAATAGTTATTGCTCCGTTCTTACCTCCCGGCGCCTTGAAGTCCGTCTGGAATATGCCGGAGTCGTTTACCGTACCGCTGGCTATGGCGCTATTGTTCCATGTTACTGAGAAATCTTTACTTGCAGTAAAACCTGATCCGCTTACTTTTAGATCATCACCGACATTGCCGTTTTTAGGTAATACAGACAAAATAGACTCGATAGTGAATGGTACAGTGGTAACGTCTGTGGCTAATGTGATTCTTCCACTGGCGCCGATTGTATGGGTGCCTCCGCTGGCTGCCGGTATTTTAGTAGTGGCGGTCCAGTAACCATTATCATCGGCTATTATATTGGTTGCTAACGGCTTGTCGTCAAAGGTCAATTGTATTGAACTTTCATTGTTGGCAAAACCGTTGCCGCTTACCTTAATCTCATCATCTACCGACCCTGTGCTCTGAGAACAAACTATTGCCGGTGCAACAGTAAAAGACATGGCGGCAACGTCAGTAGAAGCGGTAATGCTGCCCTGAACTCCGATTGTATGACTTCCCCTGGTTGAACTGGGTACCGTAAAGGAAGTGCTCCAGGAGCCAGTCGTGTCTGCTGTAATACCAGTCCTGACTTCAGTATCGGAATATAGCACTTTTATGCTGCTCTCCGATGATGCAAAGCCCGCTCCTACAACTGTAATTACCGTCCCAACACCGCCGGTAGTCGGACTTATTGTTACCGTCGGGCTGACGGTAAACGTCTTGTTTGAGACGGCCGTAGTTGCCGTAGTATCGCCGTAAGCACCTATGGCATGCTTACCCTTTATCGAGGTTGGTACCGTAAATGATGTTGTCCATGTTCCCTCTTCATCGGCGGTAATGCTCGATTTTACGCTGGTGCTGTCATAAGTAACATTGATGTTCTTTTCACTGAGCGCGAAACCGTGCCCTATCACGGTCACGGTCGTTCCTGCCGCACCCGTTATCGTATCTATCGTTATATTGGGTAGTATGGT
>JBEKCL010000137.1:0-9501 GCA_050014895.1 Dehalococcoidia bacterium | reverse complement strand
ATCCTGCTGAACGCAGGGCATCCAATTCTCTTACCATTTGCTCCTGGCTTTTTGTCCTGGGTAAATGCCCATTGAGCACCACGATGTCGCAAAATTCGCAGTCAAAAGGGCAACCGCGGGAATATTGAATGGACATAGCTGAATACTTCTTCATGTTCACCAGGTCCCATCGCGGCAAAGGTGTAAGGTTGATATCAGCGAATTGTTCACAGGTATAAATGCGTTTCGGACATCCTTTTTCGAGGTCAGCCAGGAACAAGGGAAGTGTTATTTCGGCTTCGTTAAGCACCAGATAATCGACAGAGGGAAACTCCTCATGATACGCGGTAAATAATGGGCCACCAGCAACCGTGCGTACGCCTAATTTATTGCATAGCTTGACAGCTTTTTTTGCCGACTCCTTTTGTACTATCATACCGCCGATGAATACGAGATCAGCCCATTTTATATCTCGTTCGTTCAGTTTGGAGATATTCATATCAACCAATTTTGTTTCGAAATGTG
This sequence comes from Dehalococcoidia bacterium, assembly GCA_050014895.1. GTDB lineage: Bacteria > Chloroflexota > Dehalococcoidia > GIF9 > UBA5629 > JAFGLP01. The sequence continues at coordinate 8,997 of JBEKCL010000137.1, read as the reverse complement.
GGGGAAGCATAGCAGCAACAGTAAGCAGGCCCAGCGGGGGAAAAGCTGCCTTCTTTGAAACAAATTTTAGCGCGTGTTTGAAACTCCAGAATGTATCCGGGTATTCAGGATTTAGCAATAATATTTTCATTGTGTCCTTAGTTCTCCTAAACCGGTCAAATTACATAAATACATAGCATATGCGAAAAGATATTAAATAATCGGGGATTATATACTTGACTAAGGTTTTTAGTATACATGTGCTTAATACTCACTTGGTAACATCCCGTTAAGTTTCGCTTTCTCAATATTTGTCTCTTTCCGATCTACACTGCCGATAATAGTTGGAATTAGTAAAGTGGATGGAGGCCACCAAGTACCATTTGCCCTTATCCTTAGATTAACCTCCCTCCGTTCTTGAAGGTGCCCCACCCGCATTTGTTCTCCCAATTCCCATGCTGCCGCGTCATTACCAATGTTAAAGAACTGAAACTCAACATCATAACTTACATTACAATCTATGAAGCGTAGCAGTTGTTCATTATCCCGAATTGAACCCTTCACTTTTTTATCACAATATTCAAGCATTATGTCAGATAGTTGCATTTTCTTACTTGGTCTAAGTGTGATATTGGCAACAACAATACCAGTACCAACCGGTTCAATTTTAACTTCACCTACTTCTATTTTTAATTTGTAAGTTAGATAGTGTTTAATAATTAACCCAGAAACAGCCAATGCACCCGTACCTATAAGAACAAGAATTGGACATATATTCGTAACCCAAGCAATAAACTCTTTCACGGAAGTAATCTCCCGCATAAAGAATAAAGCGAGCATAAGAATGACCGCGACGATCCATGTAAGAGCAATGAGCAATATTGTTTTACCCATACCCCAATTCTATCATCTCCATTCAATAGTACAGATGTTCGCCCTGAGTAAAGTATATAATCGCCAAATAATCATAAATTGTGGGCAAATTATATTAAATAATTATGACATTTGGCCGAGCAACTTCCTAATCTGTTCGCATCTGCCTTTTCTTCAACTTAGCCAACAGCAACTCAGGATGATATTTAAAGGCCTGCTTTAAATCATCGTATCAAAGCCATGTCCAGCCCCCATAAGCACAGCATACCCTCTGACCTCTTCCCTGTAAACTAGTCCATTGCGTAATTAGGGTCTTGCAGTTAATAAGGATGAGGACTCAACATGACTCGTCGTTGTAACGGCATTGAATCCCGTTTCGATCTTACATCGTATATTTTGCTTACGTATTATTTTTCCTAATTGCCGCAGCAAAATACATGTATGCTCACATTTCCAGTGGCTTCATTTCCCGCATTATCTTTGACAACCACAGTTATTGTGCTATCGCTTTGCACAGCGGGAGCGGTCCAGCCTATCCGGTCAGCCTTCCCTTCCATAACACCTTTACCGGTTATTTTTCCGACGTCGGCCGACCAGGTATAGGTCAACTGCTTTCCTTCGGCATTTTCCACGATACAAACGATGCTGGTTGTTGTCCAGATACGTGCACGCTGCTTGTCAATCACTACAGGCTGTGTATCACCCAGCTTTAATTTAATCTCAATAGTCGGCGTAGCAGAGCCATCCGCATTTGTCACAACCCTTATATTTATTGTTTCCTTAGCCTCTCCACCCCTGCCATCAGTAACTGTAAGCGTTACAGGGTAAGTCCCCATCTTGCCTGGAGGCATCCACAAAGCGCTTTTTCCATCTTCTATAATACTTCCGGCATCCGCTTTCCAGGAATATGTCAGGTTGTCACCATCAATATCGCTGGCAAGGCATACAAGTTCAGCTTCCACGTTGGAAAACACATCCTGTGCATAGGTTATTTTTTCGATCACGGGCGCATTATTTTGCTTAACAACAGGCGCCGAGGGAATACACGCAATCTGTGCGGATAGTATTAAAGCAGTTATTACTATTACTACGCCCTTTAAAATTCCAAATCGTTTCATGAGTTACCCCGCATAATTTAACTTTATGTAAAAAGATTATTTGGCCATAGAGCCATATAATAAATCCCAATACCGATAAATACAAGGGCAACAATTATCCTTACCACCTAGTCCCATCGTGAAATTGCATTAACCCATTTTAAGACCCTGGCTATGCCAAACGACAATAGCTGCTTTCAGCAAAACGCACGCAGTGATTAGGAATAAAAGGGCCGTCTTTACTTTGAACATTTTATGAATATTAACTCCCCAATTTTTATTTCATTTTGCAGTAATATTCGCAGGGTCGAAAAACTTCCGTTTAAAGTACAGCGATACATTTACCAGGCCGATCAATACCGGAACTTCAACAAGCGGCCCGATTACGGCAGCGAACGCCTGCCCCGACCCTATCCCGAAAACCGCCACCGCAACTGCGATTGCCAGCTCAAAATTGTTGCTGGCAGCAGTGAACGCGATAGTAGCTGTCCTGGCATAACCTGCTCCAATCCTCTTTCCCATATAGAAAGATATAAGGAACATAACGACAAAATAGATGAGTAGAGGCAAGGCGATACGCAGCACATCCAACGGCAGTTGTATTATGATCTGCCCTTTCAGTGAGAACATGACCACGATGGTAAAAAGCAATGCCGCTAGTGTGACGGGGCTGATCTTAGGTATGAATTTAGTGTCGTACCATGCACGCCCTTTGGTTTTTATCAGGACAAACCTCGTAAGCATACCACCGAAAAACGGAATGCCCAGGTAGATAAGAACACTCTGCGCTATCTGCCAGATAGTAATATTCACTACCGAACCCTGCAGACCAAACCAGCCCGGCAATACGGTTATAAAAACATAGGCATAAACCGAGTAAAATAGAATCTGGAATATGGAATTAAAAGCCACCAGGCCAGCCGCGTACTCATTATCCCCCCTGCAAAGCTCATTCCAGACGATTACCATGGCAATGCACCGTGCGAGGCCCATCATTATCAGCCCAACCATATAGTCCGGGTAGCCGTGTAGAAATAGTATTGCAAGCAGGAACATCAACACAGGCCCTATCACCCAGTTTTGCACCAGTGACAGGCCAAGCACCTTCCAGTCACGGAAGATCCGCGGCAGTTCCTCGTATTTTACTTTGGCCAGCGGCGGGTACATCATGAGTATTAAGCCAGCAGCTATGGGAATAGATGTAGTGCCAACCTGGAATAAGGTTATGAAATCAGCAACTTTGGGGAAAAAGTAGCCAAGCCCCACTCCCAACGCCATGGCGAGAAAAATCCAGAGTGTCAGGAAGCGGTCGAGCACAGAGAGTCTTAACGTGCTTTGTTCAGCCGTGCATGTTTGGCCGGTATCCTTCATTTCTAATTTACCTATCCTTATAGAGTTTCTTGAAGCAACCTAATGACTCTGACTTTTATCTCGTCCCTTATCTTTCTTATTTCTTCCTTCGACTTGCCTTTAGGGTCAGGCAACCCCCAATCTTCCGAGTTCACTCGAAAAGCGGGGCATGCTTCTTCCACCCCACATCCCATGGTTATTACCTTATCGGCCTCCTTCAGCATTTCAGTTGTTAATTGCTTGGGTTTAGCCGAACTAATATCAATCCCCTCTTCCTTCATGAGCTCAATGACATCAGGATCAACCAGCCCCGCCGGCATCGTACCTGCTGAGGCCGCCAAAGCTTCTCCCTCAGTCATTTTATTAAAAATAGCCTCAGCCATTTGACTCCTGCCCGAATTACCCACGCACACAAAGATAATCTTTTTCATATTCGAGTTTCTGTCTAATACAGTTTTAGTGAAAGCCCAATATAAAATGATCCTATAGCAATAAACAGGATAGCTGCAGCCATCCTTATATATTGCTCGGCTTTGGCAATGGAATTGATCCATCTGGCTGCACCTGCCACACCTAGCGATAAAAGCGTGCCAAAGAAAATGACGGGAAGACCTGTCCCCAAAGCAAATACTGCAGGGAGGCCCACTCCTCCCTCTGTTTTCAGTGCGAGTGGAATTAATACACCGAAGAATAGCACCGCTGTGTAGGGGCAGAAGGCAAGCGCAAGAATAAGCCCTAATGGAAAAGCCCCAATCATACCCTTATCCGCAAACCTGCCGGCTGCGGCCGCCAGCCTGCCATCATGTTCACCGAATGATATCCTGTCCAGGAAGAGCATGACCACACCAACTACGATCAGTATCGGGCCAAATGCCAGCTCTCCAAAATTCTGTACAAAATTGGCTGAGACAGGGATACCCAAACCTGCATAAATAATAAGCGTACCCAGAACTGTGTACGTGATCATCCGGCCAAGCGTATATAACGCACTGGTTGTTATTGCGAACCTCCGCTTCGATATATTCCGGCTGATGTAAGCTAACGCTGCCAGGTTAGTTGCCAGCGTGCATGGTCCAATCGACGCCATAAGCCCAAGCGCAAACGCCGACACGCCGGCCATATTAAGGATATTGAAAAAATTCACTTTGGACTCTTGCCTTCGTTGACTCCAATTTTCCTTCTATGATACCTTCTTATCCTTCAGAGTGGTAGCCGCCGGGATAATTATCATCGGCTACCTGTTCAACGCCTTCCTGCGACTCCACATATAACATCCGAAAACGCACAATTGACAGTCCCTGTTAAAACTCTTATATTGTATACAAATATTTTGTGTTAAAAGTATTAATGACATGCCGTACGATGCAAGAGAACATATTTGTTTTAACATAGGACGCGTTATGCGCAAGGTATATGAGCATTACGAGTCCAGGCTCTCACCTTTCGGTTTGACTACACCGCAATTCATGGTATTCGGAGCTTTATGGTCAGGAGACGGTATTACCATAGGTGAGCTTGGGGAACGCGTGGCGTTAGACGGTTCCACTATCACCGGGATATTGGACAGGATGGAAAAGAACGGGTACGTGGAACGCAGGCCGAACGCGGAGGACAGGAGGTCGGCGCTGGTCTACCTGACCGAAAAGGCAAAAGAGGTCGGGCCGCAGATCAATAAGTTCGCCGATGAACTGGATGCTTCCCTCAGGAAGAACTTCTCCGTACAGGACATGGCAGTTTTCGAGAGGGTGCTTCGGGACCTCGGGGAAACGCGGGCCAACTAAACACCGTTTTACTACTTGTATGGAACGCCAGATACGAATCTTTGACATACCTCATTTATCCGTGTTATAATTACATATACAGTGAAATATAGATGATGCCTCCGGAAGCGGAGGTTTTTTTATTGCCTTTTTCACCAACGCTATATTTGATTTCAATTTGCCAACATTTAATTCTGTAATTATACTTTCCAAAGTAATTGATTCGATTAACCAGAGGTGATATTTTAATGTCTAAATTCAAGCTACCTATGACCGTTTTTCTGACGGGCGTCATTGTGCTTTCCGCTCTGTTCACAGGCTCATGCGCAGTACCCGCAGCTAACTATAAGGCTTCCGGCCTTCCCAGCCTGCTGGCTTTCTCATCCGACCGCTATCAGACCGTGCACATATATACCGTAAAACCCGACGGCACAGATCTCATGTACACTTCCACTGATAACCAGACCTTTGATGGTTTCCCCTGTTGGTCACCCGACGGTACCAGGATAGTTTTCAGTACTAACGATCCAGACAATTATGAGATATGGTCCATGAAAGCCGACGGCAGTGATCGCAGGAGGTTGACCAACAGGATTGGATTGGACACAGCGCCCAGGTATTCACCCGATGGGACAAAGGTCGCTTTCGTTGGCCAGTTCAAGGAGGCAGCCAACGACGACGAGTATGACACCTATGAAATAATGATAGTTAATTCTGATGGAACTAACATGGTCAGACTTACGACCAGTCCCAAGACAGGCATTGGTTGGAATAGCGTGCCTACATGGTCACCCGACGGATCTAAAATCCTCTTCAGCACAACCCGTGAAGGCAATCCAGTCGCGCCGGTCCTTTACACGATGAACCCTGATGGCAGTGACCAGAAAAGGGTCGGTTTTATCTTTGCCGTAGAGGGGACTTCACCTGATTGGTCGCCCGTCACAAACAAGATCGTTTTCGTTAAGGGCAGTGCCGCCAAGGGAGATATATGGGTAATGGATGCAGGTTTCCCGTTCCCGGGACTGACGGCTAAAAAACTCACGGATAACCTGGATAATAACCGCAATCCCGTCTGGTCACCAGACGGCAAACAAATCGCCTATGTCTCTGATACCTATGGTAACGATGATATCTTCATCATGAATGCCGACGGCACTAACGTGCGCCGCGTGACCTACGATAAGTCCAACGAGAACCACCCAACATGGAGATAAATTCCGTCACGTAGCAGCCGTTTCAGTCAATAGATTTAATCCGTTTTTACATGTCATCCCGATTTCATCGGGATCTACTGCATGACCCCGAGAGAGTCCAGTAGTTTGCCACGGTCCCGATTCGATCGGGACGCCTCGCAATGGCATTTATTTTATGCCGCACCTATTTTTATATGCTCCTCAGCCTACCACACCCCTGCCACTCCCCATTTGACAATAGTACATTTGTTCTACTATAATCCCTGTGCACCTTTAGAGCAAGGGGGTGGCGAGGTGTCCAGGTATATAGATGAGCCAATAACCGTACATATCAGCAAAGAATTCAAACCCACTGCCTTTATCTGGCGTAAACGCCTGTACAGGATAATAGATATACTCTCCTGGTGGCGTGAGCCATCCGAGTGGTGGAACGGCGAACCGGTACGCATCCTGATCCGCGTAACTGCCGAATGTAAAAGCCCCGGCACATACGAGTTGTGCAGGAGCAACTCCAACTGGTCCCTCCACCGCCTGCTGGACTAATTTGTTAAGGGGCTTCTTCCATGTCTTTCGTCCACCTTCACGTTCATTCCTATTACAGCTTCCACGATGGGGCAGCCAGCCCAGCCGTGTTTGTCGAAAAAGCAAAACACTTCGCCATGCCTGCCCTGGCGCTCACCGATCATAACCGGCTCACCGGCGCCATCAGGTTTTACGACCTGGCCAGAAAATCGGGAATCAAACCTATAATCGGGGCCGAGATAGATATCGAGGGCAACTACCACCTTACCCTTCTCTGCAAAGACATCAATGGCTATTCAAACCTGTGCCGGCTGCTCACTGCCATGCACTGCGGCAAGCGGGGCAACAACCCAGCCGCCACACGGGAGATGCTCTGCCGCCACCATGAAGGACTGATAGCGCTCTCCGGCTGCCAGCAGGGCGAAATACCCTTTCTATTGAGTAAAAATGAGCCGGGACGCGCAGCATGCGCTGCAGGTTTCTACAGGGAGGTCTTCGGCGACGATTTCTTCATCGAACTTATCCGCTATCCATCCAAACAGGGCACCCCGCTATGTTACATGCTCTCCAGCTTCGCTCACGAGCAGGGAATACCGGCCGTGGCAACCAACAACGTACATTACCCTGTAGTGAAGGATTACCGCATAAGGGAGCTCCTCAACGCCATTGGTATGATCATGCCGGTCCCGCAACTTCCCGGCATCCGTACAGTCGAACAGTATTTCAAATCGCCCGCCGAGATGGAGCGGCTCTTCAAAGACTTCCCGGGCGCCACCGCCATGTCACTTGAGATAGCCTCCCGCTGCAAGCTCGAGCTAGAACTTGGCAGACCGCGCTTTCCGAAATTCGACCTTCCAGCAGGAGAGACTGCCCCTCGTTTCCTGCGTAAACTGGCCTATGAAGGCACGACACGGAAGTACAACAGCCTTAGCCCAGAACTGACCGGACGGCTGGAGATGGAGCTTGAAACCATCGAAAAACTCGGCTTCTGCAGCTACTTCCTGGTGGTATGGGACATCGTCCGCTGGGCAAGGGCGCAGGGCATCCGGCTCCAAGCACGCGGCAGCGCAGTGGACAGTCTGGTGGTCTATGCACTGGATATCAGCAACGCCGACCCCATTCATTATGACCTGCTCTTCGAACGTTTCATGCACCCTTTAAGGAATGAACCGCCCGACATCGATCTTGATATAGACCGCCGCCGCCGTGACGAGGTGAGGGATTACATTTACCGGAAATACGGTGATGAAAATGTATCCTGCGTAGCCACTATCAGCACTTACATGGCACGCGGTGCCATACGTGATGTTGGTAAGGCCATGCAAATACCCGGGGACATAATCGAAAAAGCCTGCAAAGGCATACACTGGCTCTCCGCTTCTAAATTAATAGAAAAATCGGGGACGTTGCCCGAACTAAAGGACAGTGAGGTTTATAAAAGGCCTGAACTGCAGGAGTTTTTCAGTCTCTGCGCCGCCATTGACGGCTTCCCCAAACACCTTTCCGTACACCTCGGCGGGCTGCTCATCGGGGAAGGCCGGCTCACCGACCTTGTGCCCCTCGAGCCTTCCAGCGGCGGCGACATCATCAGCCAGTACGATAAAGACGATATTGAAAGGTTGGGGCTGGTCAAGATGGACCTGTTGGCCCTGCCCACCATCACAGTCATCGAAGAAGCCGTCCACAGTATTAAAGAAGGCCGCGGTCTGGAAATAGACAAAATACCGCGCGATGATCCCGCTCCCTTTGCCATGCTGCGTGACGGCAAGACTATCGGCGTTTTCCAGCTCGAATCGCCCGCACAGCGGGAGATGGCGGGAAGGCTGTTGCCTCAAACCTTTAATGACATTATCGTCTCTCTTTCTCTTGTACGCCCCGGCCCGCTCAAGTCCAGCATGGATAAGGTCTACCTGGCACGCCGGCACGGGCAGGAACCGGTGAGTTATACACATCCTAACCTTGAAGGGGCATTAGGCGAAACGCTGGGCGTCATCCTTTACCAGGAGCAGGTACTGCGCGTGGCGCATGACCTGGCGGGCATGAGCTATGCCGAGGCCGATGGGTTCAGACGCGCTATGACCCACGACCGTACCGATGAGGAGATGGGAAAAATGCGCCTTTCTTTCATCAACAGCGCAATGAAGAACAGCGTCAAACGCAGCGTGGCAGAAGAGGTCTTCGAACATCTTTCGGCCTTCGCCGCCATTCGCACCAACGACAGCG
>JBEKCL010000136.1:0-9701 GCA_050014895.1 Dehalococcoidia bacterium | reverse complement strand
ATACTATCAAGCTTTTCACCCACAGCGTCTTTTATACAGCGCGATAATACTGATAATCCCGTATCTGTCCCCTTGGGTGCCGTGAACCATAATCCTTGCTGCTTTATCTGTTCAGGCGCAGTCTCTTCCAAAGTAGGGGCTTCAATTTCAAGAGTGGTTGAACCTTTTTTAATACCTGTAATTACAAACTCAAGAGAATCACTTAGCCAAGCAGGTAGTCTACCTTTTTTGATACTTGCACCCTCAATTGATAACCTTAATACTCTTTCAGTTCCCAGCAACAATACATCCGAAATTTCTCTAAGTGCCTGTAAAGGGATGGTTCCTTCTGCAGATTTCAACCCAGTTAAATGTATAGAATACTTCACCACTTTCACTGCAGATCACCTCCATTTCCTATTTACTGCATATCAGTATAATGATAATAATCTGTCAAACTAGACCTGTGAGGCTATAACTATCAGATATGACGGTTGGATTATAACACCTCAAAGATCATGGCACAATGCACGCCCCGCTGCTTAGAAGACTGAGCCGTCAATAATATATTTTATTCTGCTTGAAGCTGAAAAATAGCTAACATTTAGCTAACGGACCAATCAAAACCTTTCGTAATTTATCAATACCAGACGAGTGAGAGTGGACTTCATGGATGATACAAACGTTCTAATCCGAACGTGAGAAAACACTTTGTCCGATACGAGACAGATTCCTAAACCGCTGCTTATCTGTATGATCTAAAAATAGAGAACCTTCCTGTTCAACTTTAGCCCTGGCTTATACCAGTTGGGCTTCCATGTCCCAGTTTCTCTGGCAATTCTGTACTATAAGGAAAATGGAAAGTATAATTAGAGAAACCAGTGATAGGAGAGCAGTTATGACTGATAATTTAACGAACCCAAACTCTCATAACCGATTGGTCGCAGGTTCGAAACCTGCCGAGTCCACTTTTGAAGCTAATTCTTCTTTTTCCAGCGGAAGACTCTAATTATAGGGAGCACAGGGACCCCTTCCCCGGTACCCGTTTCATTTAACCATATTCTCTACAATTTCCACCGCGTCATTTACAAACTTGGGGCATAACGTCTGGAAAAGTCCATCCTTACGTGCTTTCAAGAGTGTTTCATGATCGCTGATGTCGCATCCCAACAGGTCATGGCATTTGACCGACTTGTTGCGCTTAACGAACTCCTTAATAAAAGGATCGATCGCTGCATAGACTACCTGGTTGGACTTGAAAGGGCTGTCCTTAATAGACATCCCTTTCTTCAGGCTGATGACCATGATAGCGCCGGTTACGGCGCCGCAGGTCTCGGCCATGTGGGCGATACCGCCGCCAAATCCCGAAGCAATCCTGGCCGCCGTCTGGTCATCCAGTCCCAGTTCCTTATTGAAGGCGGACAATACCGCCTGCGCACAATTGAAACCTTTACTATAAGTGGCTACCGCTGAATCAGCTTTATTCATTTATCTGCCTCCCCGTGTGCTTTATTATTTTACCTGCAATAAGTAGTTGGATTTCCTGCCTATTTACTAACTATTTTAAGCGCTTCCTCGAATTGATTGAGATGATTTTTCAGGTGGCTCACGTAGTCGGCTACCAGTTTCTTCAAAGAATTCTTACTGCCGTCCGGCCTTGTCAGGTAATTGTCCAGTTTATCATCATGGATATTTTCGATAATATGCCCGATTAAGATATTATATTGTTTCCAAAGTAAGAACAGGTCGTCAATGTTCATCTCATTGAATTTTTCTACATCCATCCATTCGAGATGATATTTCTGATATTCAGGGAAGACCATTTCATTGACGAACTGCAACCCGACAAAGCGTTGCTGGTAGATCGAGGCTGAATTTACCAGGTGGCCGATTATCTCTTTCAAAGACCATTCATCCGGTTTCGGCCTTTTGGAAGCGACTTTATCATTTACACCTTTATATTTCAGGTAAAAGGCATCAACCGTCCGGCCTAAGTCAGTGCTTATATTTTTCACATGTACCTCCCTGAGAAGGCTGTAAGAGTGCCATATATATTATACAGAAGTGCGGCATTTATCTTCCCGTTCACTTGCCGGACATGAGAAGCAGGATGCGGGCCTGGGATCTCCCACAGGATTTGCGATTTGTAGCACAAATTATGTTTGGTATAATAGCTTGCAGCAATTCAATAAACGCTTCGAGAAAGAAAAAGTAATTGGAAAGTATTCCTGTCCCATGGGCGCTCGGCGGATCCGCTGTCCTAGTTTTAATATCCGCACTCATATTTGTTAACGCCATTGAGTATGTCGGTTTCCGTATGAAGCTGGGCGGATCATTTGTATCTGCGATATTATCGCCCCTCTTTACTTCACTTCCGGAGATGATTGTTTTCCTTGTTGCTGTATTTGCTTATGCGGGCAAATCGGGTGAGGCAATAGGCCTGGGAACGATCTTCGGGCAGCCGTTCATGGCATCGAGCTTATCCTATGGACTGGTTGGAATTGCAGTATTGATAGGCTTCCTGACAAAACAAAGGACTACGCTGACCTTGAAGGTAGATAAGACGCTGATGATCCCATATATATTCGTCTTAGTCCTTTTCCCCCTTGCATTACTGCCGTCATTTATACAGTCGCCTCTTATAAAACACCTGTGCGGCATTGTCTTCATAGCCGGCTTCCTCTTCTACATATGGCTAATGCACAAGAAGAGAATGGCCGAACTGATCGAAGAAGCGGATATGCCATATTTCCACTGGCTATTGCCCGAATCACGTCACAGCGGCATCATCGTGGCAATCGTTCAACTCGCTGTAGCTACCGTCATCCTTTATTTCGGCTCCAACACGCTGGTATCATCGGTCGATAAGCTGTCGACAGGCATCGGCGTGAGTACCATGGGGCTGGCAGTGGTCATAGTGCCGGCGGCCACTGCTATACCCGAAACCGCAAGCGCCATTATATGGAGTTTCAAGGGTAAGGACACATTCAGTATCGGTTCGCTGGTGGGTGAGAAGATATTGTACTGCACGTTCTATCCGGGGCTGGCGCTTTTTGTTACAGACTGGGTCCTGGATATTCATGCTTATTTGAGTGTAATTGCAACTACGGTCGTATCCCTGATTTTGCTTTATTTTATCGCCAGGCAAAAATTGCCGTGGTGGGGTTTGTGCATAGGGTTCGTTTTCTTTGTGGCGTACGCGTTTGTGGTGTTCAGTCTACGCTTGTAAAGCGGATAAGCATTAAATTGAAAACAGACTGATCAGCTAACCAGCCGCACCAGCAAATTCAGAAGAAAATATACTATACCGGCGATAATGGCTGCCCCAGGTATTGTTAGAATCCATGCCCAGACAATGCGCAATGTTATTCCCCAGTTCACCGCCGTCCACCTGTTGGCGGAACCCACGCCCGACACGGCACCCGTGATTACATGAGTAGTGCTGACCGGGATACCCATGTGTGTAGCGAAAAAAATTGATATTGCACCCCCGGTTTCCGCACAAAAACCGTCGATTGGCCTCAACCTCGTTATCTTCTGACCCATTGTTTTGACGATGCGCCAACCACCGGTCAAAGTTCCGAATGCAATTGCGCTGTATGCGAGCAAGACTACCCATATCGGTATTTCGAATGTACTTATTATGCCGCCGGTAAGGAGAAGGCTGGCTATTATGCCCATAGTCTTTTGGGCATCATTGCCGCCGTGTGCCAGGCTGTAAAAAGCTGCTGAAAAGAGCTGCAGTACCCTCGACCATTTATTGACAGGACCGGGCCGCTGGTTGCGCAGGACCCATGATACAATGACCCTCATTGCAAAGCCCAGAAACATACCTATGGCCGGCGCCAGGACGATAAAAATCAGTGTGGGGTACCAACCGCCCGGTATGATGACACCGAAACCTCCCTTGACTATTGCCGCTCCTGCGTATCCTCCGATAAGGGCATGTGAAGAGCTGCTGGGCAGTCCTAAATACCATGTAATCAAATTCCAACTGATGGCGCCTATGAGCCCGGCTAGAATGACAGTCTCGTTAACTGCCGTGATATCAACCATGCCCTTGCCGATGGTGGTTGCTACGGCGGTGCCGAAAAGAAAAAACGCGACGAAATTAAAAAATGCAGCCCAGATAACTGCAAACCTGGGGGGCAATACCCTGGTGGAAACGATAGTTGCAATGGAGTTGGCGGCATCATGCATGCCATTGGTAAAATCGAAAGCCAGCGCTACGGCGATAATGAATATTATGAACGCCAGGTGCAGGTCTATCATACAAATATCAAAGAAAGATTAGTCCAGCCACTAATTATATAGGTTTTGCGGATAATTTTTTTGTAAGCCTGCAGACCGGCCGGTGTAGCTTCCTTTTACGATGAATTGCCAGGGTAATATACGTAATGATCGGCCTCTATGAATAACCGTCTAAAAGTATTATAATAGTGCGATTTTATTAAAATGGCGGGGTTTTGATTACGAGGGAGCCATCTTGCTTCTGATGCGAAATGGAATTATATAAGAAGGGGGGCATGTAATGGAACAGCAATACAAGGTATACAAGTACAGGTGGGTTATCCTTGCCGTCTATATGTATGTATCTGCACTGACGCAGCTTTACTGGCTCAATTTCGCCGCTATCGACACTTATATCGAAGACATGATGCATATACCCGCCAGCGATGTGCAGTGGCTAACGCTGGTCTTCCCTCTCATCCAGGTCATTCTTACCATACCTGCGGGTATTATCATAGATAAAATCGGGTTTAAATGGGGTGTAGGGATCGGCGCCATATTCACAGGCGTTTTTTCGCTATTGAGATTGGCGGCGCCGGGTTCATTTGTCAATCTGCTTATCTCCCAGATAGGGATTTCTTTGGGGCAGCCTTTTGTTTTGAACGGCATTACCAAGCTGGCTACCACGTGGTTTTCTCCCAAGGAGGAGGGGACTGCGGTCGGCCTGGGTACGCTAGCGCTTTTTATAGGGATGATGGTGGCGCTGGGAGCTACACCGGCCTTAGTTGAGGGCCTCGGTTACTCGCCCATGCTGTGGGTTTATGGTATAGCAGGCATCCTTGGCACTCTTGTGTTCATCTTGATCGCCAGGTCACAGCCGCTTACCCCGTCGCGAGCGCCGGAAGCCGATCAATCAACGGCGAGCTGGGGAGGGCTGGGAGTCATCCTCAAGAACAGGAATTTTGTTTTGCTGGGATTTGTGACGTTCGTAGGACTGGGCGGTTTTAACGGGCTTGCCACCTGGCTGGAGAAAATTCTAGTTGATCTTCACAATATACCAATGGCCGAGGCCGGTACCATATCGACTGCCCTGATCTTGGCCGGTATGGTCGGCTGCATTGTAATACCGATTATTTCAGACAAGGTCAGGAGACGTAAGCCATTTGTGATAATAGCGACCCTGGTAGGTGCAATTTGCCTGGCAGCCATGATCCTCATCCGGGGCTACACGGCAAATATGATTAATTGCATAATACTGGGCTTTTTCCTTCTTTCTGCGTTTCCGGTCATTCTCACGATGTCAGCGGAAGCTACAGGATCGAAATATGCCGGCGTCTCAGTCGGATATTTACAGTTGCTGGGTAACCTGGCTGCTGTGATATTAGTGCCGTCAATGGAGGGGCTACAGTCCGCAACGGGTCAGTTCATAGCTCCGTTGGCCTTGCTGGTCGTGCTTTTTGTGGGAGCATTCCTTATATCTCTATGGGTTAAGGACACTCACCCGCAGGTGTCGTAACGTTCGATCAGGGGTATAACTGGTTTCCGTTGTCATCTTCGATGATGATGGCGTTTTCTGGGCAGGCTTCAGCCGCGTCCATCAGGATGCTGTCGTCAACTGACCAGGGATCCAATAAAACCACTTTATTATGTTTGTCGACTTTAAAGACAGTTGGGGCGATAGCTACGCAATTGCTAACACCCGTGCATAAGTCACGGTCAACCTTAACTTTCATAATTCCCCCTGTCTGATATTGTACATTACTGAGTACAATTTATGCTTTGTTCAGTTTGAGGAAGACAAAGCCGATTATACCTAGCGCAATGGCTACAATAATCATAAATCCGCCGGCCGCCATAGCTATTTGTATTACACCAAAACCCAGCACTGCCAGGTAAAGATAGTTTTCAATATTTATAGCCTGTGCATAAAGCAGGTGAGTGGGGTTTGTGGGATCGTACTTTCCTCCGCCCATCAGTGCCCCATACGATGGCGCAATTGCATGCCGGTGTGTCCTGACAGTATCTGCAGCGATCTGGGCTTTTTTCATGTTATCAATGATACCGGGTGGCCCGTTTTTGATACCAAGGTCCGACAGGGAGATATTCTCCTGCTGCATAGCATCTGCGAGATAAGCTTGCCTGGAGAAGGCTTCATAAAAGAAAATGATTCCGAGCAAAAGCCCGATAAACGCTAGAATAAATAAGACAATAGCTGAGATTCGCAACTTACTACTCATTGTCAACCTCCATTATTTTATTATAGCCGTTTGAAGTTCGGCCGCTAAGCGCTCGCGGTATGCATGTACCGTGTTTTTCATTTATAATAATTCCGTTAGTTTTATGTAGGGTTATTACAGCCTTCAGCCAATCCCGGACTTGCTCAAGCGTTGGGTGACCGTGCTCTAACTAATGATAATAATAGAGAAAGGCATCCAGCGATTTTGGAAATGATCTCCTACCTTGTTACATGTTCTGCTTTCGCTGCATGTTCTCAAATAACCGGAGGATAGCATAATGATCGTAGTTACTGATGAAGCCAAGAAAGAATTGAAGAAAATGTTGACCGAGAACGCTCAAGATCCCAACGTTGTATTGAGACTTACGGCGAATGAGCAGGGCCAGTTGGGCCTGGTTATGGATAACATGATGGATGGGGACAAAGCAATCGAGTTCGAGGGATCCACAGTATTGGTAGTAGAAGACCATTTCGCTTCGCATCTTGAAGGTGTTTCCCTGGAAGTTGAAGATACACCCGAAGGACCCATGCTGACACTTATGCAGGCAGGCTGCGGTGGTGGGTGTTGTTGCGGTGAAGAGCATGAAGAGTCCAGTTGTGGCGGTAGCTGTTGTGAGGGTGGTAAACCCACCTAATTGGGTTTTTTACTTAGCCTCATTTTGACCTTATCACTTGTAAGTTCACGGAGAGCATCGGCGGCTATCCAGCGTGCGCTCTTTGAGTCCTTCATTTTGATACGTTGTCCTGTTTCAATGGCGAGCTTATTCAGGTAGTTGTTGCGTTTGCCGATCTGTCGCAGTGCCCAGTTGACGGCTTTTTTCACATAGTTGCGCTCGTCTACCGATGCAGCCTCTATTATTGGCAAGCAGGATGCCAGCTGATCGTCAGTAACTTCCCGTTTGCCGACTGACAGGCAGGCCATCATCACGAAGCCTGCGCGTTTAATGTACTCTTTGTCATTAGATGTCCATTCGATGGCTTTGGCGACGGCCGGGTGGCACTTGCTAAAAAGATGCAGGCAGGTCCCGTCACAGATGTCCCAAGAGTCGAAATCCTTGACCCAGCTATCCATTTGTTCTGAAGTGACCTGGTCCGGATTGTCGATCATAAATGCCAGTATCCGGGCCTCGCGGAATCCCGTTTCCCACAACCGCTGTGCGAGGTCATGGTCTTTGCCCAACTGCCTGGCGAATCCCATTATGTCGGGAGTGGACACTACGCCAAGCGTGCGGCTGATATTAATGCCGTATCGCTCCATCCCTTTCAGGTCTTTGGGGTCGCGGCTGCCCATGGATTTTAGCCGGGCTATGATTTCGTTAACTTTCATCGCTGACATTTTCGCCGGATTTTATCAGCCGCTAGATAGGGTGTCAATAGATGTTATCTTAATCAAGTTAAAGGATGAGCGTATCTATCCATGAACTGCTAAACTAATTATATATGGGGTACGTTATATCATTAGCATCAGAAAACAGGGAGACGAGAGATGAAACTGAAAATTATGTGTGCTCTAGGCCTGGGTATCATGCTGTTAGCGGGATTACCAGCCTGTGGACAACCGCAACCGATATCTGCAGATATTGTACATTCGGATAAATCGAGGGTCACCTCTCCGGTGGTCAGTCCAGCAGATATGACCTCCCTGGTTGATGGTAATAATGCCTTCGCTTTTAATCTTTACCAGGAGCTTAACGGCAGTGAGGGAAACATGTTTTTCTCCCCTTACAGCATTTCGCTGGCATTGGCCATGACATATGCAGGCGCCCACGATTTGACTGCACAGCAGATGGCGGATACCCTGCACTACGTCTTACCGCAGGACCGTTTGCATCCGGCTTTTAATAGTCTGGATGAAGCATTGGCTACACGCGGCCAGGGAGCTAAAGGCAAAGATGGAAAAGGATTCAGGCTTAATATAGTAAATGCCATTTGGGGACAGAAGGGTTACAAGTTCCTGGCGCAGTATCTGGACTCACTTGCTGAAAATTATGGGGCGGGACTGAGGCTGATGGATTTCACTAGCGCTCCTGAAACCTCGCGCCAGATTATCAACAAGTGGATAAGCGATCAGACCGAGGGCCTGATTAAAGACCTGATCCCCGCCGGCGCAATTGACAGCCTTACAAGGCTGATACTCACTAATGCCATTTATTTTAATGCGGCATGGGCAACCCCCTTCGAGAAGGGCGCTACACAGCCGGATACTTTTTACCTGGCTGATGGAAGCGAAGTGAAGGTGCCGATGATGCATCAGACTGAACATCTGAACTATATGGATGGCGAGAGTTTTCAGGCTGTAGAACTGCCGTATGATGGACAGGAATTATCCATGCTAATTGTAGTGCCTGCATCAGGCAAATTTGCTGAAGTCGAGAAGACGATGGATGCCACGCAGGTAAATAACGTTATCAAGAATTTAAGCGCCAAACAGATAGCCTTGAGCCTGCCGACCTTCAAATTCGAGTCTCAATTCGGACTGAAGGAGACCCTTTCGGGTATGGGCATGCCCGTGGCTTTCAGCGATAGCGCCGATTTTTCGGGAATGACGGGTAAACGTGATCTTTATATATCGGATGTTATACACAAAGCGTTTATTGCCACCGATGAATCCGGTACCGAGGCGGCGGCGGCCACTGCAGTCATAATGAGGGCAACAGCCATGCCGGTTTCGCCTATCGAGGTTAAAATAGACCGGCCCTTCATTTTCTTGATCAGGGATATTAAGACCGGTACTGTGCTCTTCATCGGGAGAGTGGTGAACCCCAATGCGTAATTTATTTGTAACGTAAAGTTGCAGCAGGTTATTCCAGGTTAAATCCTTTTTGTGTAAATAGTGTTAGGCAGGCATCCACCACTGCCGGATCGTAAAGGATGCCCTTGTTTTTAGTTATTTCTTCGAGCGCCCTTTCTATGCCGAGCGCTGGACGGTAAGGCCTGTGGGACGCCATGGCAGATACAACGTCTGCTACTGCCAGTATCCTGCCCTCAATAGATATCTCTTCACCTTTAAGGCCTGATGGATACCCCGAGCCGTCCATACGTTCATGATGTTCGACCACATATTTACAGATTGGAAAAGGGAAGTCGATGGACTTTAGGATTTCCATACCTACCTTCGGATGGTTTCTTATCATATCCATCTCGATTTTGCTTAACTGTCCGGGCTTACTCAGGATTTCAGACGGGATGCTGACTTTGCCGATATCGTGCAAAGTACCTGCCATCCTGATAGCGCTCACCTTTTTTTCGGGGAGCC
>JBEKCL010000135.1:0-9708 GCA_050014895.1 Dehalococcoidia bacterium | reverse complement strand
TGGTAGCATCTCCACAAAACACTTAAACAAAATAGGACCACAATCACATCATAGGAATAAGGATGACTGAAAGTCTCAAAGAGAAGCAAACTATTGAAGAATTCACGGAAAATCTCACTCTAGAAGTATTCATAGATGTCATGACAACAGCTAATGCTGTAAATTCCAGCTACAAGAAGGTGTTTCCCAACGCACCTAATAACCAGACATACGAAGAAATGTTCAACGCCATCAAGAAACTGAGTAAAGAACCTGAACAAGAAGAAAAGAAATAGCTTGTCATTTGAAAGCCCCCTCCATCCAAATGGAGGGGGCTTTTTTTATTTATTCCGTTTCACGAAATTACCCAGTTCACGCATGTAAAGGTCTGTGTCTTCCATGAAAACTGAGTTGTGGTCGGCATTCGGGACAACAACCATACGCTTGTCGGTTGATATCAAATTGTGGAATATTTTCTCACCTTCGGTTAGCGATACAATCGAATCAAATTCACCATGAATAACTAGTGAGGCCATGGCAATCCTCCGAACCCTGTCCAAACCGGGTGTTTCAAGGCCGGAACGTTGAGCGTTAACCGGCGATAATCCGAACCGCCCCAAAAGGTCTGTAATATCACAAAATCCGCTTTCGATTATGAGCCCTTTGAACTCAGCGGGGTAATTGGCCGCCAGTTCAATCGCCGATGCGCTTCCCAATGAACGCCCCATTATGAAATGGCTGCCTTTAAAGCCTCTTTCCGCTAAGGTTCCCTTGAACCCTTTGAGCAACTCGTGTGAGTCTTTCAACATATTGCTTACAGTAGGCCTTCCTCCGCTTCGTCCATAACCGCGGTAATCAGCCACAAACAGATTGATTCCAGCGCTGTTAAAGACCGCCCCGACATCCCCGTATTCGCTGGCCAGTTCACCATTGCCATGGAAATAGAGGATACAGGGATCGTCTTTATCGCTAAAATAGAGGCCACAGGAGATGCTGATGCCGTCTTCGACAGGCAAGTCAACATGCAGCATGTGGTCCGAGTCTGACTCGGCATAATAATCCGGACGCGGATAGAAGAGACTACTAATCAGCAATGGATGGTCCAGAAATTCGTATTCCTTCCAGCTATCTTTCATTTCAATAATAGCCTCTTATAATTTTCCCTTCCGTATTTTCTTCCACGCTTAACACGCCATAGGAATCGCGCGCACTGCCCGGATTAAAGAGCAGTACGCCGTTAATAATCTTGTTCGTCGCAATATGGCTATGTCCGAATACTATCACATCCACTTCATCAAAAAGCTGCAGTACGCTTAATTCCAGTGTCGATGGCCCACCCCTCCCGTGCACAACTCCTATTTTCTTGCCTTCTATCTCGATTATCTGTTTTTCCGGCAAGGCTACCCTTACCTCCGGATAATCCATATTCCCGCACACACCTTTGACCGGCGCCAGCGTTTCCAATCCTTTAATGACATCCATCGTAATAATGTCGCCGGCATGTATTATCAGGTCGACTGTTGAAAGGGCTTTCACAAGGTTCTGGGGGAGCTCTGCAAAGAACCTCACATGGGTATCCGAAATAACACCTATCCTCAAGTACTTTAACCTCTGGATAATTCTTGCTACCACGTTAGTATATTCTGCTACCCCGCGTCCGGGCAAAAATAACCTTCCCACACCTTGACCCTTTCAGTTATTACCCACGTTTTTCTAATATATGGAACTCCGTCTTCTTTCAAAGGTTTTATTACTTCGCTGAAAAATGGAAGTAGCTTGTTAAGCGCACATGAAATATACTTTAACTAATATGTTTGATATGGCCCGGGGTAATTTCACTCAGCGCCGTTATATTGACAGGAGGTTCGCATGTATTGCTATCACCACCCCGACCGCGATGCAGTTGGTCAATGTATTGAATGCAGCAAAACAGTCTGCCCTGAGTGTAAGGTAGCTTTTGACGGTAAAATTTACTGCAATTCCTGCATCCAAAAGAAAGTTGCTGGTGCAAGCCTCGCCAAACCCGAAAGTATGGCAGCAGCACAATCCGGGAACACTTCGGGCATGGGAAGCGGCGCCGTAGTACCTCCAGGACTGGGCGAGTTCAATTGGGGAGGCTTCCTGCTGACCTGGATCTGGGGAATAGGTAATAGTGTATGGTGGTCATTTCTAGTATTTATCCCCTATCTGGGGTGGCTGGTTATGCCCTGGGTGCTGGCTTTCAAAGGTAACGACTGGGCATGGCAATCCAGGCGATGGGAGAGCGTTGAACATTTTAAGAGTGTACAGCATACCTGGACAGTATGGGGTTGGGTTGTATCAATAGCTATAACCGTATTCATACTGTTTATGATGATTACCGGCCTCGTTTTGCTGCTCTGGGCTTTTCAAAAGTCCGGTACCCGCTGGTATTAACATCCAGAGTGAATTGAGCACAAGGAAGGTAACTAATGAGTATGAAATGCGCTATTCATCCGGACCGTGACGCTATCGGGTCCTGTTGCAGTTGCGGCGGTTTCGTCTGCCCTGAATGCAAGGTAGATATCGGCGGTCAGATTTACTGCAACCCATGCTTGGAAATACGCCTGAAAACGGGCTCCTGGCCCGGCCAAACAAGCATTGTAGAACCATATGCATCAGGCATGGGAACAAATTCCCCGGTACCGCCGGACATAAAAGGATGGAGTTGGGGCGGCTTTCTTTTAACATGGATTTGGGGTCTAGGCAACAATGTCTGGATCTCGCTGATCGCAATTCTCGATTTTATACCATATATAGGTTGGATTATCAGCCTGACAATGAGAATAATTCTGGGCGTCCGTGGCAACGAATGGGCCTGGCAGCATAAAAAATGGGACAGTATCGAGCATTTCCAACGGACGCAGAGAAAGTGGATGTGGTGGGGCATCGGCGTAATCGTCGCCTCTATAATATTCACTATTGCGTTGATTGTGCTGCTGATCTCTCTTTATATGATAGTTAAGACCATGGGCTTTGATAAAAGCTGGCAGGACCTTATTCCCTGGCACTTTTGATGCATGGACATTGGAAATATAATAATAGACTGAGGTGGTAAGCTATGAATGAACTGCTAATATACGCGCTGATATTTCTTGGGGGACTGGTTGTCGGAACGGCGGTTACTATCATTATCACCCGCATATATAAACCGTATTACAGGCAGGATATTATGTCTATTGGAGGCGAGATACAGAAAAACCTCGCTGCTTTCACTGATACCTCTATGCAGGCATCCGTTCAACACCTGGTGGATGTGTCAGAGCAGGTGCTTTCCAAGCACACCCAACTCGGTGAGCAGAACCTTGACACGAAAAAGCAGCTTATTGACCAGTCCATTAAGGAAGTAAGAGACAATCTCAAATCCGTCGAGGGCCTGGTAACCGAGCTTGAGAAAAATCGCGCACTCTCCATCGGCCAACTATCGGAGCAGTTAAAACTGGCATCAGAGCAAACCAATAAGCTGCAGGACACGACCAGTAAGCTCCAATTGGCATTGGGCAATACCAGGGCCAGGGGACAGTGGGGTGAGCGGATGGCGGACGATATCCTTCGGAGCGTTGGCTTCGTTGAGGGCATCAATTACCGCAAGCAGCAGGTTAGTGAGTCTACCGGCAACAGGCCGGACTATACTTTCCTGATGCCCAATAATCTTCAATTAAATATGGACGTCAAGTTCCCGCTGGACAATTACATGAAATATATTGATGCCGAAGCAGATACTGACCGTGAAGGCTTCAAAACGGCCTTCCTGAAGGATACCCGGCAGCGAATAAAGGAAGTAACCACCCGTGACTATATCGATCCCGAGCAAAATACCGTGGACTACGTCCTGGTGCTGATTCCTAATGAGCAGGTGTACCGTTTCATCAATGAAAACGACATGTCCATTATCGATTATGCTTTACAGAGCAAGGTAGTGCTGTGCTCGCCTGTCACTCTCTACGCTGTTTTGGCCCTTATCAACCAGGCCGTGAACAACTTTAAAACCGAAAAGGCCATTAACGAAATCATTCAGCAGGTCAGACTCTTCCAGATTCAGTGGGAAAAGTACGCGGAAAGCATGGAAAAGATGGGCAAGAAAATAAATGAAGCGCAAAAGGAATTCGATAACCTCTCTAGTACACGCAAAAACAAGCTGGAGCGGCCACTTCAAAGAATTGATAATATCAGGAAGGAGCGGGGCATTGAGGAGTTGGAACCGATAGAAAATGAGATCCAACTTATAGAGGGAGACGACTCCAGTTCGACTGAGAATACATGAGCCAGGTGATGCTCTTGAATTTAACAAACAGCCGGCTTTACATTGTCAAAAAGTCTGCCTGACTTCCGGTAGTTCTGGCTATTCTGCACCTAACTCGTGTAGTATTTCCTCCGCCTTTTGAATAACATCAGGATCAGAGGTCATGCTGATAGCCTTGCGAAAATCTTCCACAGCCTGGTCCTTCTGGTCGCTCAACACATATGCTCTACCCCGGCTGCAATAAACACGGGGATCACCGGCATCAAGCTCTATTGCCCGGCTGAGGTCGTCGATGGCCTTGTCATATTGCCCTCTCATAATGAAAGCGCAGCCGCGATTGTGATACGCCCCGGGGTCCTTTTTATCCATCGCAATGGCGCGTGTGAAATCGGAAATAGCCCTGTCAAATTGCTTCCTGTAATAAAAAATGCTTCCGCGGTTATAAAAGGCGGCAGGGAGATTCGAATCAAGCTCAATGGCTTTATCGAGGTCAGGCAGGGCTTTATCATATTCACCTTTCTTATAATAAGCACCTCCCCTGAGTAAGTAAACGATTGCCTTGCCTGGATCGTATTGTATGGCCTTGGTTAACTCATCTATAGCGAGTCCGTAATGTCCATCCTTGAGCAAAGCGAAACTGCGTTCTTGGTGAGCTTCAGCCTTATCCTGGGTAGTCTGTTGCACAGAGGTAATTTGCTGTGTAGGAAGAGTCTCATGCTCGGCGGTAATTTGCTGTGCAGCAAGCACTTCTTGCTCGGCGGTAATCTCGGTGTTTGTCATAACAGCCGGCTCCAGCTGCGAAGGCAGGGCATTGTCTTCCACCCATTCCACCTTCGTGCCACAAGCCCCGCAGAAGCTATTGCCAGACCCAACCTCGGCCCCGCAGAGCGGGCAAGTGTACAGGAAAGCCAGGTCGCAATGGCCACAAAAACGCTGACCCAGGAAAGATAAATTGTTACAACGCGGACAGACGAAACTCTGCTGCATCTATATATACTTAAACCTGTATTTATTCGATTATACATCAGTAATACTAAAAAATGTATATGATCCTCTTGACAAATATACCTGGATGTATGTAAATATAGCATCATGAATATCTGTAATTGCGGGGCCGGTCCGGGAAAAGCCCTGTGGCTACAATAAAACTACTGCACAGGAGGAGGAATTAAACATGCTGCCAATTAAGAATATACTTTGCCCGACCGATTTCAGTGAACCTTCATATGAAGCCCTGAAGGCGGCCGATGAGCTCGCCGTTCATTTCGGTGCTACCCTGCATATAGTGAACGTCGTGCCGCTTGTACCTATTGTAGAAGCGCCTATAGGAGTGGAATCCGCCAGCTTCAATGTCGCCTCCTACCAGCAAGAGCTTGAGAGCCAGTCCAAAAAGTCTCTTAAATCCCTGGTGGACCAGAAGGTCGCTAAAGGCGTTACAACGGTTACCGAGGTCCTCATCGGAAACGCAGCCGGCGAGGTAATGCGCTACGCCAGCGATAAAAGCATAGATATCATCGTGATAGCTACGCATGGCCTGTCCGGTTGGCGGAGATTTATATCAGGCTCAACTACCGAACAGATAGTCAGGCAGGCCTCCTGCCCGGTGTTGACAATTAGAAAACCGGGCGTTAAATAGTACTCATCTGATGTGAGTTGCGCCGGGATCGGGCTTGCAGTACATCATAATTTCGTCGGTTGCCCTGGTGGCTTCCCTGCTGACATTGCTTTCAGGGTTTGGCCTGGCAACTGTGTTGATGCCTGCTTTCGCCCTCTTCTTCCCCCTTGTAATCGCGGTCTCCGCCACGGCGGTCGTCCACCTGGCTAACAACCTCTTCCGGCTTGTCTTATTGTGGCGCAAAGCGAGCTGGGCTGTCGTCCTCAGGTTCGCGTTGCCAGCCGCCGTTGCCGCCGTATTCGGTGCCCTGCTCCTCAATACAATCGCTGCATTCCCACCCATGACGAAATATGAGCTGGGTAACACTATTTACCAGGTTACAATGCTCAAGCTCGTGATCGGCCTTGTTATAATTGCGTTTGCTGTGATTGAACTTATTCCAAGTTGGCGGAACGTCGCGCTTGCCTCCAGGTGGCTCCCTCTGGGAGGCGTCCTGTCAGGTTTTTTCGGTGGACTATCGGGCAACCAGGGAGCATTTCGGTCCGCCTTCCTGATACGAAGCGGGCTGGATACGGAAGCTTATGTGGCAACCGGTGTTGTGAGCTCAGTAATCGTAGATATCGTAAGGCTGTTGGTTTACGGTATTAATTTTTCGGCCGCTAATTTCGCTGCTGTCAACGGCACTATTGTATGGCCCGTAATTGCAGCCATGGTCTTTTCTTTTGCCGGTTCGATTATCGGCGTGGTGCTGATCAAGAAAGTCACATTGGGTGCGCTGCAATACATTGTCGCTGTTATGCTGACGATAATTGGAGTGACGCTCTGCCTGGGCGTGATTTAATACCGGCTATCGGTGTCCCAGCTCATGATGTATCTGAACGTACCTGATGATATCAGCCCGCCCCAGCATACCTAATATCCTGTCATCCACAACCACGGGCAACTGGTCAAGACCATGCTCCGCCATTAGTTGTACAGCGGTGCTCATGTTATCCTCGGGTTTTACTGTTTTCAACGGCTGGCGCGTCATTACGCTGGATACCGATGTGTTTCGCCACTCCGCCATAGGTATTTTCTTGACATCAGCCAGTGTGACTATACCTTGCAACCGTCCGTCTTCGACAACCGGGGCAGACCTCAGCCCCCTCCTCACATATATTTCATTTACCAGCTTCTCTATGGGTGCACCGGGCTCGATAATTTCCGGCTTGTCGTTCATAACACTGGATACCCTAACGTTCAACCACAGGGAACGGAGTTCAAGTTCCCTGCGTGAAGCTTCGGCTGCGCCGTTGAGAAACCATCCGATTAATCCCAGCCAGATGCCGTTTATCAGGTTCCCTGTCAGCGCCATAAAAACACCCGCTGCAATCATTATCCAGCCGAATACCTGACCTACCGTGGAGGCAATGTTGGTGGCTTTTTTGAGGTCGTTGGTGGCCCCCCAGATGATTGCACGCAATACACGTCCACCATCCAGAGGAAAGCCGGGGAGTATATTAAACGCCGCCAACAAAATATTCACTACCACAAGGTAATTTGCTATGGCTTTTGCGGATACAAGTGGAATTAGATTGAAGTAGTCGACCAGCCAAAAGCACCCGGCTATAGCTACGCTGGTCAGGGGCCCTACGATGGCCACGGCGAATTCCACGCCCGCTTTCTGCGGCTCAGTCTCCAGGTTGCTGACACCGCCCAGCAAAAAAAGCGTGATGCTTTTGACCGGCAGGCCTCTGGCTTTTGCAACCAGAGAGTGTGCAAGCTCATGAACCAATACTGACACAAATAGCAGCAGTGCGGCTACAACGGAAGTCAACCAATATAGCCAGGCGGCCCAACCGGGATACTCCACCGGGAAGAAACCAACAGCCAGTGACCAGATAATAAGGACAAAGATAGGTATCCAGGTATAATGTATGGCGATATCTATGCCCGCTATGCGTGCGACGCGCAAAGACCCTTTCATCATCTCAGCATCGCCTCGCTACCCACCCACTTCTTTCATAAACCCTTCAATGGCCATGTTGACCAGTCCCGGCTTCTCCAGGAAGGCCAGGTGCCCGCCGCCCTCAATAACTGTCATCTTGCAATTCTGCATATTCTTGACCAGGTATTGGGCGTATTTTGGGGGAGTCATGTTGTCCTGATCACCAACTATTGCCAGTGTTGGCACGCTTATTAATCCCACTTTATCCATGATATCGAATCTGTCACAACATAGGAAATCGTTTAACTGAGCTGCAGGGCCAACCGCTGCCAGGCCGGGCAGCAAAATGCCGCGAACCTTTGCGTCGACGGTGCCGTACAAAGGTTCAACCAGATCTTGTATCCACCCCTGCTTATCATTTAATTTGCCTTTTATCGCCTCGATTATGAGCGGCAGCACCCGCAGACGTGCTCCCGAGCCTACAAGTATGATGGCCTTTAAATCCTGCGGGTATTTATATGCATGCATTAAGGCTATACCGCCACCAAGTGAATGTCCGGCAAAAATTACATCCTTATATTTCTTCTGTTGAATGTAGGCGTGAAGCCAGTCAGCATATTCTTCAATGCTGCTACACAATTCGCCTTTAGGATGGCCGGGCAAATCAACAGCATCGGCATCCAGGAAATGTTGCTTTTGGTAATACCATACATCGCCGCAAGCGCCGGAGCCGTGTATTAAGATGAGTTTCATATTATACATTCCTGCCGAAAGAGCGCCGCCAATAATAGAAAGCGCCCTTTGTTTCTATGATCCTTGCAACAGCCTCACCGCTCTTATTTGTCAGGGCGGACCTTAAGGTCCGCCCTGCTAATTACGCTGCGAAAGGCAGTTCTTGCTGTCCGCCTGTAACCATCGGCTTGGGAGGGACCTTAGCCACAGACCTTGTCTCTTTGGCAGCCTGCTCCTCAGCATTTTCCGTCTCTACCAGAGCAATTGCGACTACCCTGTCTCCCTCATCCAGCCTGGAGAGCATGACTCCCTGCGTGATCCTGCCTTTTACTGGCACTCCCTCACGCCGTTTCTTTCCGCCTTCCTCCACTCTGCTCTCCCTTTCCGCGTTCACATTTATCCTCAGTTGTACGCCGTTGGCTGTGGTTATAAATAACTCATAGCCTTGTGGTACAAACTTGGCAGCTATTACCTTACCGGTCTTGTCATTCACGCGATGGGCCATCACGCCTTTTCCGCCGCGGCCATGCAGCGGGAATTTATCCACCTTCGTGCGTTTGCCATAGCCGTTTTCAGTTACGGTTATCAGGTCGGCGCTAGGCTGTACCGTTCCCATGCTAACAACAAGATCGCCCTTGTTCAGTTTGATGCCACGCACCCCTCCGCTGGTTCGGGAGGCATTGCGCAGCGGGGCAACCGCGAATTTTACAGCCTGTCCATTACGGCTGACCAGCATTAATTTATCCGAATCGCTCACAACATCTACGCCGATCAACTCCTCATCGGGCTTAAGCTTCATGGCTATCAGGCCGCTGCGTCGCACGTCCGCAAAGTTGTCCAGGCTGGTCTTCTTCACGATACCCTTGGATGTAGCCAGCAGCATGAAAAGCCCCGGATCGGTCTTCTCAGGAACGAACATGGCAGTAACCTTCTCCCTGGCCTCAATTGGTATCAGGTTAACGATATTTATGCCCTTGGTGGTCCGGGCGATATCCTGGGGTATTTCATGGCACTTCATCTTAAAGACACGACCCCTATTCGTGAAAAACAGCAGGTTATCATGTGTATCGGCGGACATGGAACTCATGACATCATCGCTCTCACGAGTCACCATACCCTTAACTCCTCTGCCGCCGCGCAATTGCTTGCGGAAGACATCGGCGGGTATCCTCTTGATATAACCCTGCTCGCTCA
>JBEKCL010000134.1:0-9752 GCA_050014895.1 Dehalococcoidia bacterium | reverse complement strand
GCAGTCTGTGCCAGCGCTCTGCCGTTCAGCTTTGCACCAGTGTTCAACACAATCGCAGTTTTCCCCAAGATATTTCCGTTGAAGACAGACGTCGTGCCAAGGGTCGTTTGGCCAGCGACCTGCCAGAATATGTTCTGGGCCTGTGCACCGCCGCTCAGATTAATATGGACACCGTTGCTCACGGCAAGAGTCTGCGCTATCTGGAAGATCCAGACATCATTGTTGCCGCCCGAGAGAGTGACGTCAGTGGGTATGATAACCCCTGTACCCCATTTATAGAGTCCAGGAGTGAGTGTCATCCCGCCAATATTTCCGGCACCCAGTTCAGTAAAATCGGGCAATGTCCTCCCAGCTGCATTAGTGTATGCGATTTGCATGTCGCTTACAGCCGTGGTCATTTTAACCGGTGTAGGAACGGCATAGTTGGCTGCATATACCTTTCCTGTAACCTTGGATGATGTTGAAAATTGATTTGAGGAATCCATTATTAACCCAAATCCAGTTATGGCCGTGGCGGCAATTGGACTCACTCCAATATTCCCAATAATTGAGGTGGTTCCAGTGGTTGAGATTCCTGATTTTGCCAGAATCGCGAAATCGCCGGCCGATCCAAGCGGTACTACCGCCTGAGCCACCTTCTGGGGAGCAGCATAAGCAGGGACGGCTGACACCAGTGTGACGGCAAGTAGCATAATTATAGCTATCGCGGGTAAGTGAATGTTCCAATTTCTCATTTAAAGCCTCCAAATTAATATTTATTTAATACTAACAGTAGGGACTTGTATAAGTAATAGAATCCAGGCACGATATGTTAAATAGTTATGATATCCCTGGCGTCAGCGGTGGATAAATTGAAGAAATAGGAGATCGGATGGTTTATTATCTGGTTCTTTTTTCTTAATTAGCCTTGCTATGAAAGGCAAAACTTGTAAGAAAAGTATCTCTGAAGGTAAATGGGCGCATCAAGTTATCAAAGCCCTAGAATTCGCAAATCTGACGCAAATTGTGAGGCCAGGTAAATAAGGCCTTCGGAGGCAATTGCCCCCGAAAGATAAGTAACATACTGGCATAGGCCCGAGACGGCAACCTGAAATTACATATCAACTTATAGTAAACGAATTATTTTACTGGTGGCGGCAGGCGCAATGAGAATGTCCGTATGGTGAGACGCCCTGCATACGGGGGGCCGTGGCTGTGACAAACGTCGCGTCCGGAGAAGTGGAGACATTACCGGCGGAGTCCGTTGTCGTAATCCTGAAATGATAAGATTTATTGTTATCCAGGTTGTCCAATATAACGGTGTGCACGTCACCCGTCTCAGCCGGTGTGGAGCTCCGATATGACAGGTCTGTGGAATATTCCACCCGGCTGGGGTCGAGTCCGGCTGTAACCCAGCTGACCGTTGCACTCAGGTAAGTTACATTCCTTATTCTGATGTCGGAAATAGTAGTGGCCGTACTGTCCGATGAGTTAGGTAATGTGTATTTCTGGTCAGTTGCTACTACAGGCACTGACATTATCAAGCCGAAGCTCAACGCCAGCATCAGGGCCATGGCGACTCTCCACATTGAACTAAATTCTACTTTCATGTTAATCACCTCTTTATTCAAAACGCATAACCGTTCTCAGCGACCATAGGGACAATATAGAGTGCTCCAGGCTAAGGGTATACCAATTGATGTACCCCTCTAATTTGCCAGTCGCTGAATCTAATTTTCCCATTTTGCCGCCTTATTTATACTAACAGTATGAACATGCAGAAGTAATATAATCTAGGTACGAGATGTTAAATAGTTATGATATTGTTAGAGATAGTAGATGGGTTGGTTTAAGGATTGGTTCTTTTTACTGAGATATGCCGTTTATTAATGGGGAATCTAAGGACAGATTAAAAGTTGCGATGGATTGGGCATAGGGATAGAGTGCGTTTTTAGAATCGTTGTTATTAACGAGGAAATTGGCAATATAGACGCTCTAGTGTTCCTTTATCCACTTTGCCACATCATCCTTCAAGAACATAATCTTTTTGCCTATCCTATGGCCCATTAGATTACAAAAAGGATGGAGCCGAACTACACCCTTTTTAAATTAATAAGTCGTTTTAAAGCCGCTAGTTGGATTTCCTACCTGATATACCCTTAGCAGTACTTGAACCGGTTTTGGCCTTCTCTCTGGGACGTAAATCCCTGGTGGCCTTTCCGGCCTGCCACATTTCGGAGTTGCCCATCCTGGCCAGTTCCTTACCTAATTGCACTTTATAGGTGGGTTTACCGCAAGATGAAATTACCCGTTTGGTTTCCGCACCTGAAGCAACCCTCTCGTAGAGCTCCTTGAAAACCGGCATTACTGCCTTCTTGAACTTCGGTTTCCAATCCAGGGCGCCACGTTGAGCAGTCGCAGAACAGTTAGAATACATCCAGTCCATACCGTTTTCAGATACCAGACGAATAAGGCTCTCTGTTAATTCTTCTACAGTCTCGTTAAAGGCTTCGCTGGGGCTATGGCCATGTTTTCTCAGGGTATCATACTGTGCTTCCATGATACCGGCCAATGCTCCCATCAGCACACCCCTCTCACCGACAAGGTCGCTGAAAACTTCATTTTCAAAAGTCGTGGGGAACAGGTAACCGGCACCGATCCCGATTCCCGTGGCAATGCAACGCTCCCGCGCTTTACCGGTAGCATCCTGAAAGACTGCAAAACTGGCATTGATACCTTCTCCGGAAAGGAAGTTGCGGCGCAGGGAAGTCCCGGAACCTTTGGGGGCGACCATGATTACATCAACATTTTTTGGAGGGATAACTTGAGTCTGGTCTTTATAGACTATTGAGAAGCCATGAGAAAAATACAGGGCATCTCCCTTTTTCAGGTTCTTTTTAAGCTGTGGCCACACTGATCTCTGGGCAGCATCCGAAACCAAAAATTCAATAATGGTTCCCCTTTTAACTGCTTCGTCTATCTCAAATAATGTTTTTCCGGGTATCCAACCATCTTTGATAGCCCTGTTCCAGTCTTCCTTGAATTGCTTGGACTGCCCTATGATAACATTAAAGCCATTGTCTCTCAGATTTAATGACTGTCCGGGTCCCTGTACTCCATAACCAATTACAGCGATGGTCTCCTTTTTCAGTACCTTAAGGGCCTTCTCCATCGGGAACTCTTTCCGCATGACAACTTCTTCTTTAGTACCACCAAAATCAATTTTAGCCAAAGTATTTCCTCCTTATTTTCAAATATCAAAAAGTATTTAAAGCGGACTCGCTGTCCTTGACCTGCTGCCAACAATTGTACTACTTCGTAAGTTAGTCCTACAAAGACAACAGTCTTAGAAGAAGGTAAATCCGGAATACGTCTATTTAAGGCTGCAAATCTCGAAATTCTGCCAGACTCATACTCCGGACGTATATTATGAAAATGATAACCATGGTTAAGTTGTTAAATATATGAAGTTCAGGCCAGGAAGGTTTAATGCTTGGTTCTTTTTACTTAGATATGCCGTTTGTAACAACTTAATCTTTTAGCGGAATAAGGCTTGCGATGGATTGGGCAGATGGATACACTTTGAGTTAAACCTGACCGTTGATGATTGATCTTAGTTTAGCTTCTCTAGTAAGTCGCTTAATTTTATATTCCATTTTAGATGCATGTGATTTATCGGCACAATTCCACCTGGCTAGCAATTTAACTGGTCTCCTTCCTCTAGTGTACTTGGAACCAATCCCTGAATTATGCTCCCTTATACGCTTATCAATATTATTACTGATACCTGTATAAAGAGTTCCGTCACTGCATTCAACTATATAAACGTGCCAATTCATTCTATCTATTTTTCTTATCTAAATAGGATATAAATTACTTGTCATCAAACCACGGGACGAAGTCCGGCAGGTCGGTGCTGGGTTTCATTTTGAAATTCGGCGGCCTTTTCTCTAAGAACGATGTCACACCCTCAATCATGTCAGCTTGTTTGAAGGTCCAATAACCCAGTTTGGAATCCCAATAATTGGCTTCCTTTGGGGAGTCCGCTCCCATCATCTTCCAAATAAGCTGCCGGTTTAAAGCTACACTTATCGGAGATGTATTAACGGCAATTTCCAGGGCCAATTGGCGAGCCCGGGGCATAAGGTCTTCGGGCGCCAGGACTTCGCTTACTAACCCGGCAGCCAGGGCTTCTTGTGGTTTAATTATCCTCCCGGAGAGAATCCACTCCAGCGCTTTGCTAACTCCAACAATACGCGGCAGGAACCAGCTGGAGCAGCCGTCAGCCATAATTCCTCTCCTGGAAAAGACGAATGCCATTTTGGCCTTCTCAGAGCAGATCCTGATATCCGCCGGCAAGGTGATAGTTATACCCATGCCAACCGCTGCACCGTTGATAGCGGCAATTACCGGCTTTCTCATCCTGTAAATCGGCAGGGACATTTGTCCGGCGCCATCACGAAATGATTCCATTTCCTCGCCGTAACGTACCGCATCCTTTTGAAATACAGATGCACCTGCGGACAGGTCAGCACCTGCACAGAATGCCTGGCCGGCACCTGTTATTATCACCACCCTTATTTCATCGTCCATATCTGCACTGTTGAGAGCGCCAATGATTTCCGGTCCCAAAAAATCATCTACTGCATTGAGTTTATCCGGTCTGTTGAGCGTTATGGTCAGGATGCGTTCCGATACAGAATAAATTAAATACTTGTAGTCCATGACGTATTTTCACTCCTCTACAATGGCCTTGGTCCTGAGGCTTTATTGACCCATTCTACTACTGCACATGGGTGTTATCAAAGGGTAATAGTTTCCGCGATCAGCTTATTAGCACGGTGGCGATTATATTAATAACCCAATCAGCCCTTGGTCACCAGTTCAAATCTAGTCGCTATCACTATTATCATGAGGTACGACGTAATATCCTGAAGTCTATTCTATGCTCCCTTTTTCAAGCTGTTTTCGATGGGACGTGAGAATAGAAGCACAACTATCAGCGAAAAGATTGCATTTACCACTGCCGACAATACTATTGACCAGACAGTGATTGATAACCAGCATGTGCCTATATTAGAAAATAATGATGAGGTCAGACCCGGTATAGGCGATGTGGCAGATGTGAGAATGTTAAGCGAGAAAGCGATACTTACACACAGTGCGACAACGCCACTCGTGAATACAACCCGTGAAAACTGCCCCAAAGCGGTCGCCCATCCCTTATGTATGTGCCGTGCCAACCAGAAAGTAAAAAGAGCCATGAATGCATCACCAATACCGGCTGGCAACTCTACCCACGCTCTTCCGGTTATTATGGATGCCGCAATTCCTTTGATGAGTGCAATAATAATGCAGAACGGCCATGGTAAATAAATTGCAGCCAGTGTTGCCGGTGTAGAACCAAGATTGGGATTACCGACAGGGAGCGGGATATTTACAAAGGGCAGGATTACGGCCAGGATTGCCAGGATAAGCGCATATAGCAAAACCATTTTTGTTTTCATATTTCCCCTCTGCGATAAATATATCGGTATTCCTGCATCAGTTAGGTATCTACTGAGCCTGCCCCTGGATAGTAAGGGTGGAACCTCCCTGCGGCTTAACCGTGATGGTAAATGCATCGCCACTATGCAAGGCCGGGCTCAAGGCCGCACCAGTTGGATAGACGACTTGGTCCAGATCAAGGCTGATGCTAAACCGTTCGCCGGATTCCAGCAGGTAGTTGCCGTTATCGGCACCCACCGGTGTGTAGAACCACTCCACGTCGTTGAAGGTGCCGCCCGGAGTTGTCAGGTTGATGACACATTTATTCTGGCCTGCAGTGAGGTCGAAGTTGGGTGTCATATCGATGGGATTGGTTTGGGTCTCCACACTAAATATGATGTAATTCACATAGTTTCCCACAGCCTGCTGTGTTTGCAAGGAGCCCGGAACAAGCACCAGGCTAATGTTTCCCCCACCAGTGCTTCCGCCGGACCCTCCGCCAAAGCCGGTCATCAGGTCCAGGTCCATCACGGGTGTGATAGCCGGAGGGAGCTGCCTCTGGATGGTGATGGTTGAGCCCACCGCCGGTTTAACCTGCAGGCTGAATTTTTCATTGGCCGTCAGGTTCTCGCTAAGAGACCCTGCAATGCCGAGATCGGTCAGATCAACGGTGATCTCAAACTGTTCGCCGGTTTCCAAAAGGTCATTGCCGTTGTCAGCGCCGATGGCGACTTTGGACCATTTTACGTTGTTGATGTAGTCGTTCGGGGTCGTCAGGCTGATGACGCACTTGTTGGTGGCATTGGACGTGCCGTTGCAGGGGGTCATGTCGACAGGATTGCCTGCAATAGCGTTCTTAACCACGAACAGGACCGACCTTACATTGGTTTCGTCATCACTCTTGGCCATGACCGAGCCCGAAAGTTCCAGGTTGCTCCTGGCTTCGTTCAACCCGGCATAATGGGTTTCCTTGCTCCTTTCTGCGGCGAAAAGGCCTGCGCTCAGCACGGCATAGCCAAAAACTGCTGCCACGGTCACGAAGGTTATTAAAATAATAGCCGTCTCCAGACCGGTCATGCCCCTCTGGCTTTTAAACAAGTGCTTCAATGCTGTCTTCCAATCACCACGCTATTTTATTTTGATTTATAACATAATACGAGGGTATTTAGTGTGGCAAAAGACCCGGAAAGTACAAAATAGATGACCTATTAGTCTAATCATGAAGGACGCAAACGTGACTCGTCACATGATCAGTTAAAAAGATGGTTATTAATGTTCCCGAGCACTTTAGTGCAGGTCCATCACCGGTGTAATGGCCGGAGGCAATTGCCTCCGGATGGTTATAGTGGAGCCCAGCGCCGGCTTAACCTGAATGCTGAATGTATCATTGGCCTGTATACTCAAACCTGCGGGGCCGTTGTTACCACTAAGGAGAAGATCTCTGAGGCTAGGGCCACAGACGAGAGCGCCCAGGCTCAGGATGCGACCGCTATCGGATATGATGAGACTGACATGGCTGATATCAACAGTGATTTCAAACTGTTCGCCGGTTTCCAAAAGGTTATTGCCGTTGTCATCACCGACAGGGACATAGGTCCACGCCACGTTATTGAAGTAGCTATTCTGCGTCAGCAGGCTGATGACGCATTTATTCTTGCCCGTCTGGTCGACGCTGCGGGGATCCACACCGTTGGGAGTCATGTCAATGGGATTGCCTGCTATAGCATTCTTAACCGTGAATTTGATTTGGCCAACCTGAGTAGGGGTGGCGTTATCGGCCTCGGCTATGACCGAGCCCGAAAGCTCCAGGTTGCTCCTGGCTTCATTCAGGCCTGCATAGACGGTTTCCTTGCCCCTCTCTGCGGAGAAGAGTCCTGCACTCAGTATGGCATAGCCAAAAACCGCTGCCACGGTAACAAAGGCTATTAAAATAATGGCAGTTTCCAGGCCGGTCATGCCCGTCTGGTCTTTTAACAAATTCTTCAATGCTGTCATCCGATTACCACGCTATTTTATTTTGATTTATAACATGATACGAGGATATTTGTTGTGACAAAAGACCCGGAAAGTACAATATAAATGACCTGTTAGTATAATAATGATGGTCGCAAACGTGCTCGAATCACATGCACAGGAACGTGACGCTGAGGGTCCTGAATCTTAGTTTAACAGACTAAACGGCAATCGATGCCCAGTTTCCCGCACGTAGAGGCAAGTTCCCGGCCTGTCCTATAGAAAAAATCGTCGCTGAGTTTTTTATCCAGGCCATACTTCCGGTATACCCAATCGGCATGATGATAATTCATCCGGTCAACCAGTATATAATCAACTTTTCCTGCAAGCGCGGAGGCAAGACCTTCTGCACCCGGAAGCATCGGCGCAACCATGGCATAAGTTTTTATACCTTCTTTATGCAATTCGGCAAGTGCCTTTAGCCTGTCCTTAATTGGTGGCGCATGGGGCTCGAACAGTTTTCTAATAGTATCGTCCATCGTGGTAATTGTGAGTCCAACTTCAATATCACTCATTTCTTTGAATATATCAATATCCCGCAGGACCAGGGGAGAACGTGTCTGGACTATCACGGGCCAGTTATGCTGTTTTAATATCTCCAGGCATTGCCGGCTCAGTTTATATTTTGACTCCAGAGGTTGGTATGGGTCGCATACACCGCTTATCCAAACTCTTCCCAGTTTCTTCTTAGTTATTTCTTTCTGCAAAAGCGCGGGGGCATTGATCTTAACGTCGACGAATTCACCCAATGGTTCTTTGTGCCCCGTGAACCTTTTCATAAAGCGTGCATAGCAGTAAGAGCAAGCATGCTGACAGCCTACATAAGGATTAATGACATAATCATAGACCTGCGATACAGATAGAATGGCTTTTGCCTGGATTTCCTTTACTATCATTCTTTTATATTTACTGAAATCGCCCGAATATGCAACACTCGTGATGATTAAAAAATATTGCCAGGCTGTGGGATAGAGTATATAAATAGAAAAGGAACGAAGAGGTCGATTTTTCGTTCCTTTGGCAGGAGAAATAAATAGGTATCCACTTTTTTTGAAGTGTTAGTGACAGCTTGTTAGCCCTATAGCACTATTACTATTAGAATAGATAATCAATGCCTATCAGATGGTTGGGTTTTCAACGATTGCGGTGTTTTTCTCTATAGCTATGATTCCATCTTGGGCATTTGTATTTTGTTACACAGCCCTCACCAGCGCAAGAAAATCTTAGTCCGTCACCGGCATGATGACTTCCGTGAATATTGTTCTTTTGGCCGATGTGCAACTTAACTTTTGTTGTCATGATATTTACCTCCTATACCCGTGTTTTCTTAACTCCATTTCTTGAAGCTATTTTAGCATTTGCACGTGAACTGGCTATTAACGGGACATGAATGCAACATTAACAGTGAACTGCGCCCCTAAATCCACAATGAGTTTAATACAGTATTGAGTTAAATTTAGAAATTGTCAGTTTCATATCAGGCATTTGTAAGTCTGCTGTCAAGTATTTCCCAAACCAATCCTCTATACTAAGTGATGAGGAGGAGAAAAATGAAAATAAAAGTACTTGTTGTTTTGCTGACATTTGTACTAGTGACGATGATAACAGCCACAAGTTGTACTTCTTATGCAACCACTGAGCAGGTCCAGGCCTTGCAAAGCCAGGTCAATTCACTCGGCAACCAACTCACTTCAACTCAGCAACAACTGGCTTCAAGTCAGCAACAGCTGAATGCGGCGCAGCAGGCGCTCTCCCAGGCACAATCCCAACTGCAGCAGCAACAGAATACGTATTCTACTTCTGCGCAACCGGTATACCAATATACATATCCATATGGATATCCATATGGATATGGGACCTATTCATACGTAACACCCTGGTATCATAGTTACAGGCCTCCATATCATCACCGCTGATAACTATAGAGGGAGGGAAGAGACAGCATCCGGTGCAATTTGAGTTTCCTCCCTCTTTATATTGCCTGGTTAACCCGATTTGAAACTCCCATCCAGTGCCTATCGGCTATGTTGCCGAATTTCAACTTTTCTTACCAACGCTAAATACATGTGAATAGCTTTGCCATCTTTGAACTTGCCTTAAGTGCAGTCATTGATTTTAATGTCAGCTATCTGTAAGTCAGCCGTCAATTATTTGTTCGTCAGCTGTCAAGCGTACTCAAAACTACTCCTTTATACTAAGTAAAAGGAGGTAAATAATGAAAATCAAAGTCGTTATCGGTCTTCTAACATTAGTGCTATTAACAATGGTAGTGG
>JBEKCL010000133.1:0-9873 GCA_050014895.1 Dehalococcoidia bacterium | reverse complement strand
GAAGTTGTAGGGTTTGTATTTGGCCATCGGTTTCTCCACACTTTATGCTTACCAGGAGTATACCGAACCTTATCCTTTTACGCGAATCCTCTATATACTTTTTCGACAGTTTCAACGGAATGGCTCAGCGGCAGCGGTGGGACTGGCGAGACTCCTATCATTTTAGTGCCATTTCTGGCAAACCGCGCCTGCGCGGAGCGGCGGAGCCGCTGCCCGCTGGAGCCGGTGTTAGGCGGCTCTTATGGAAGTGCCTGTGCAAGATGCATGTAACTCAACATGAGCGGGATTCTTGACTTCCGGTATAACAAGATTCTTGCTAAAAAACATGATTTCCGACCCAGCATATCTCTCTTGGGCGCTATAACTCAGATCATATTTGACCGCACGAAAGCCCTGATACATTTTTTTGATTTCGGATGTGTTGTCATACGAAACAATCCATGGTTGCTTAATGCGCGAAGCAACAAGTCTTGCGATTTTTACGTGATCGTCATGGATGTAATGATTTTCATATAGGCCTTCTCCTTTTATGTAGTAAGGTGGGTCCAAGTAAATCAGGGATCGTTTTGGTAAATTGGGCAGATGGTTTTGAATAAACTCTCCGGCATCAAGGTTGTAAATATTGATGCGGTTTGAATATCGCGCAATTCTCTGGATTCTTGCTATTAGGTCTTCCTTGTTGAAGCGAGCATCTATTTTCCATTTACCCGATTGGCCTTTGCCTCCAATAACGCCACCCTTGAGTATTCCAGATCGATTTGTTCTATTCAGGAAGAAAGTGCTGAATCCTAGTTCAAGAATTGAATAATCACGTGGATTAAGTTGCACAGCTTTCTGGCGATACCATTCACCCATTGTAATAGGCGTATCTTGGATTGACTTGCAAAGTTCATCTGTGTATTCCAGAACCGATTTCCAAAAAGCATATATGGGTTTACTGACATCATTTATGTGTATATGCCGAACATACTCTTCAAAAAGCAAAGACCATGCTATGCTCGCACCACCAGCATAAACCTCAATATAATGACCATCGAGCAGATTGTTTCGAGATATTACAGCCTTGGCGAAGTTGGCTAGCATGCCCTTACCGCCAGGGTACCTCAGTGGGCTAGTGAATCCATGCGAGAGATATTGCATAATACTCTTCCCTTAGGTAGTCCAA
Source organism: Dehalococcoidia bacterium (assembly GCA_050014895.1). Taxonomy (GTDB): domain Bacteria; phylum Chloroflexota; class Dehalococcoidia; order GIF9; family UBA5629; genus JAFGLP01. Next base: position 8,708 of record JBEKCL010000133.1, on the reverse strand, counting down.
AGGCGTTCGATAAAAACTTGTAAATTATCCCATGTGGTCTTTAGATCTATTGGCGTAGGGCTGTAATCTTTGTTATGAACGTAGGCATTGAGACTGTCTACTGACAGCACATGATCGCGATTAGAGACAAGCGCACGAACTCCTTTCAACTCTGCTTTATTGCACAAGCTATTTGTTTCAAGGTAATTGGCAATAGTTGATAGCTTTTCCCGTAGTGTCATTTCTCTCGACGGGGGAGTAGAGCCGATTGCTGATGGCTTTGGTTTGGGGGTAACTCTCAATGAGATTTTATGCCTCTTGGCAAAATCATCTAGACTTAACTCGACAAACACACGAAACATCACTGCGCAACAGTTTACAAATTGTTCTGAGTTGAGCTTTTGTAACTCGTGATAAATCCGATTTATACGAGGCTGGACAATCGCGAGCTTGAATCGTTTGGGTATTATTGTTCTACGATCAGGAGATATTCTTTTAGTTGAAGTAGCTGGACCGCTACCAGAGCCAGTAGACTTAGCCGTAGTGGTTGCGGCTATTCCTGACACTGGCTTGGGTAATGGTCGAGCAGCCACTTCCTGCGCATAATTTACTCGATCCTCTCTTGTTTCTATGTCGCTAACTGTTATGCGTTTGTTTGCAACATCAGTGACCACAATTGAAAGGCGTGCTATAGCCTCCTCTTCTGGCGCTCTCAATATAAGTTGACGATCTTTAACATCTACTCCGAGATGTTTACGCGCTTCAGGTGTTCCAAGGATGCGTTCGATGTTTGTAATGGATATTTTAGGGAGTTTCTTTTTTGTCGCCTCGTCAAGATAATCGCTCGACTTGACAAGTTCTATAGCTTGAAAAGCTGGCGATGCTCCGCGAAAGCGGTGTGTCTGTAATCCGTCCCAAGTTACAACCCCAACGCCCTCGTTTTCGCCAGTGTGGCGGATATATATCCAATGGCTAGCCTCCTCACGAGATAGCACGGCACATTCAATTACCTTTGGAATGTTACCCTTAGTCTTATCTTGGAGCGCTTTGTATCTCTTGGAAATGTTTTCCGGTATACCTATGCCTGTAACAAGTGAAGGGGAAGCGAGCAACTTAAGGGCTGTAATACGCCGATTGCCTTCTAGGACAATGAAAGCATTATTGCCCCCATCTGCGGGTGTTACTATTGGCAATTCAGAAGGATTTAATCCTTTTTCTACAATGTCCTCTGCAAGATTGGCCAGTTTCACCCCTTGGTCGTTGGCAATAGACATGATTGCCTCACGCTGATTAGTGCGAGGATCGTATCTAGGGTTTTGCAAGTCGATCAACAAGTTCTCGATTGCGATTTGTTGAATAGAAGGCTGATTATTTGTCATCTTCTTGTACCTCCTCACTTATACTTGTAAGGCCGCCTAACTTGTGTATACGTGGATCGTATATTCGCTTATAGACAATCAATATAAAATCCTATTCTTTTGGGACCTTAGACGGCGAATAAAATATAGAAAGTGCTATTTATAGTATAGGTAATATGTGGAATAAGGTCAAGCGGTTTGGACAAAAAATGCCCATGACTGGATGAAGGTGCAGCCAATTAGGGCCAATGGAATTTTAACCTAAGGTTGCGAATCAGGAACACAGATAGATGAAAATGTGCAATAATGGGAGCATGACACAGAGAAGGTGGATCATGCTTATATTGTTGATCCCTGCGGTGGGGATGACGAATTATGAAGATGGAATCTATTTGGAGGAAATATGACTCTCTGGTTAGTGCGGGCTGGAAAACAAGGTGAGCGAGAAGATTTCGCTATTCAAAATAATGTTGCGGCAATCGGCTGGGAAGAACTTGCCGACCTATCAGCGATACAAGAACGAGCAGAAGTAATGGATTTGTTTCAGAAGACATTTCCAGACGAAAAACCTAATACATTACGGAATTGGGAGAGCCAGCTTTGGTCATTTATCCATGAAATAAATCCTGGTGATTTAATAGGTTTACCCCTCAAACATCGTCCCGTTATCGTTATTGGGGAAGTAACAGGGACGTATCATTATGTCAAGAATAACCCAGTTGGAACGAAACACACTAGGCAGGTCAAGTCATGGCAGGAATTCCCTCGAAACCAATTCGACAAGGATTTGCTTGCCTCGTTTAGAGCTCTCATGACTGTATGCCGAATTCAACGGAATCGGGCTGAAGAACGGGTGCGTGCCATGCTTGCAGGCAAAACGGTCACTATTAACCTCAAAGATGGAGATACAGAGCTCGAGACAGGATTAGATATTGAACAGTATGCGCGAGATCAGATTGTGAACCACATAAACAGCAAGTTCAAAGGTCATGGACTTGCATATCTGGTAGGTGAAGTGCTCAGTGCCCAGGGATACGAGATAAGGATTTCGCCAGAAGGACCGGATGGTGGCGTGGATGTTTTAGCTGGTCGCGGTACACTCGGGTTTGAATCACCACGATTGGTGGTGCAGGTAAAAGCATGGGATACGCCGGTGGATGTCGGTGTACTTCGAGAGCTATCCGGAGTGATGAGCACTTTTGGCGCTGACCAGGGATTGGTAGTTTCATGGGGCGGATTCAAATCTTCGGTTGAGAAGGAAGCTGCAAGGCAGTTTTTCAAGATTCGTTTATGGAATGCTGATGACCTTGTACGCATGGTTCAGGAAAATTATGAGAAACTTCCTGAAGATATACAAGCCGATTTACCTTTGAAACGGATCTGGACATTGGTTCCGGAAGAAGAGTAATACATTTTTGGATAAACGCATGACAAGAAGAAAATGGATCCTGCTCGGGCTACTAATCCCTGCAATAGTAATGGTGGCACTACAGATCCTTCGGCCGGATGCAGGGCTGGAGCTGTTGTGCATTGTCTATGCGGTACCGGTGGCGGTGTTGAATGCGTGGGAATGGTTCGAACCAGAGATTTTGGTTACGATCTATAGGCAGTGGTAGTGAGTAAACTGAATAATAACAAGTAAACCGTGAAAGCGGTAAGCCTGTCACGATTTCCGACATCAGAAAATCTGAATTTCCAGAATGTACTAACATATGGCTCACCTGCCGCCGGCAGACACACAGTTATTTGATCTTATCCTGTTTTCTCGGGTACAGGTTTCCAATATTTTGACACGACAGCATAGAGGTCAGCAGCAACATCAATAAATTCAATCAATTCAGGATATGCTGTGCCTGTAACTACCATCTTGTCCCCGATGATGGCATCGTGTAATTGGCGGCGTCCTTTATCGAAAGTCATCATAGCATCTATTAGATCTTGTTCTGCCTCGCTTTGAATGATCCAAGGTGTTAGAACAGTCTGGATTTGATCTAAATCCCATTTGGCATCATCATACAATGGATATACATAATCTGATAAACTTCTATCAAATGATGGGCTTTCTTTTATAGCACGAAGTAAGCTAGCAACTTTTTTAATGGCTCCTATAGTAGCAGGATTGGGCATGTTTCTGCCTTCGATAATGGCATTCATCGGTCGGTGATCGTTTATAGGCATAGAAATCAGTACTTGCAATGCAAAATCTGACAAGTGAAAAGCAACTGCGCCTAAAATGTAATTTCTTGATTTTGACCACTTTTCGTGTCTATCTTGCTTTACTAATGTATCCACGAGGAAAACCCCAACCAGCGTACCAAGACCAATATCTACAATGCCTGCCATAAGATTGCCTAAGAACGGCTGTAACTGCCATACAAAACCAAGCAATCCCGAAATAATAATTATTGGTATCGTAATAACAACAATGGTGAGAAGAGGATATTTCTTCATGGGAGTAGATCAATCTTTTCAATTACACCCAACTATGTTCTTGTCTTTCGATTGGTAGCTCACCCCTTAGCCAGGATCGAGTTAGCTCGGCAGATAAACCAGTAGGCCAATTGCAATTATAGAATACAGGAAACCGAATACTTTGTCAAATCTGTAATTATTGAGCAGGTCTCCTGGTTATGCTTTCTCCAAGAGACCTGATATGGCAATATTGGCAATTTGATATTCAAGCATCACCAGGGGAAACACATAAACAATAGACCCTTACCCTGGCCCCTTTCCAGATAGGAGATGGGTAAAAAGAAATTGCCCCTGACTGGCTGAGGGGGGAGCCAATCAAGGGCAGAGTGATCATGATAAATACCAGATTTAGGGAAACAAATGCGGCCTGCCCCAATATCTGCCTCCCCCCATGGGTTCCCCCCTTTATCCCCCCATAAATCTCCCATGGGGGATTGTATTTTATAGAACCAATATTCTATAATGTGCGCATGAACACATCAATCGAACTTACCAATGGAAAATGGCTTCTACTCAATAGATCCCGAATGATCGTCCCAACATTATTGCGAGTGATTGGCCGGCTGGCAGAAACAGGTCCCGTGCGGGTGGTGGATGGCGGATTCATGTTCGACATCATCATGGCTTTCCAGATTACGGGGAGGAAAATAGAAATTGCCGAACGGATCCAGGTATCGTCTGCATACAACTGCCACCAGATGCTTTCCGTACTGGAGAGTATGGATAACGGGCCGGCACCATTTGTGGTGCTGGATCTGTTGAGGACTTTTTCTTACACCAATGTGGATTTCAAAGAACGGAGCCACCTGCTCAGCGAGTGCATAAAACGACTAGACCGCCTTGCAGAAAGTTCTGGAGGACTTGTGAGCGTACACATCCCAAATGTACTCTGCCAGGCTGAAAGAGAACTCCTGGATATGGTAATTGTGGCAGCAGGTTATATGAACCATATCGAACTGGCTAGTAAGATCCCTGCAGAAATGAGGGTATCCTAATGGGGCGCACCCTACCCTCTGCCACACAGGTAATCATTCAGGAGGAAGCGGCCTTCTCCCGCTTCCGGCGGGCGCTGCGCAGGTCAGACCAGGTGGCGCTGGATGATCTATTCGCAAGTGCCCGCCAGCACACGGCCGCAGCACAGTATGCTACACACGCGCTGCCCTTTGAGGTGTTCTTGCTGGCGATGCTGCTGGAAGAGCATAAAGAAGTTATGAAGCTGAGGGATAGATTGGAGGCATTATCAACGAAATCAGTTTAATATTGAGAAAATCTCCCCAATGAATTTCTTTCAGAAATGTCCACCATTCTGCATAAAGATTCCCCATTGGCAGTTTAAACATATTCCAAAATCCTCAAACGCATCTCTGGAAATAGAATCGGGCAACTCATCGACTTTGACCTCTCTGCCACAATAACGACAGTGGCCTCGCTTTGATGTGGTCGCGTTGGAGGATCTATAAGCTGCAGACGAAGTTCGGGATGAATATTTGTTCCCCTTATTCCCGCCTGATACCTTTTCATAGATCCAGGCAAAAATGAAGATCAGAAAGACACCAACCAGACATAAACCTTCCATAGCTTTTCTCTCCCTTCTGAATTAGTTATACTAATTTTCTAAATGGTTCCATCCCTATCAAAACCTCCAACGGTGGAGAAATGACTTAACGGAACAGCCATTCCATCTCACATATTATCCACCGGACCAGCTCGCCGATGCGCTTCTTCGGTATCCAGATTGGTTTGCTTTAGATAGCGTTGCAATACTGTAATTCCCTCATGCCCCATCAGCTTTGCCAGGGTGAAAATATCCGTGCCATTTCGGAGCATAGCGAGAGCGAAAGCTCGCCGGAAGTCATGCAATGCGGGTTCATTCACACGAGCATCTTTTGCTCGACGAGTGAGAACAGCTCGTAACCCGTTATAACGCATCCGTTCAGAACCGCAACGTGGATGCGTCACCCACAAAGCGACATTACCATCATTACGATGATTCAAATATCGCCTGACTGCTCGCTTTGATAATTTGCCAATATACACAGTACGTGGCTTGTGGCCTTTCCCCTGCCGGATAAGAATGTCTCCCCGTGCCTGGTTTATATCACCCAGATTTACAGACAGGAACTCATTTGCCCTTGCACCTGTATCTAGGAGGCAAAGAAGGATGGCTGCGTCCCGATCCCCAGTAAATGTGTTATGCGGACAGGCCTTCACCATCTGGGTTACTGTCTCGAAGGAAACCGGCTTCAGCGGTTCCACTGGAACTCTCGGGGCCTTCACCTTACGTATGGGGTTGGACCATCCTTGCGGCTCCACCTCATCCTCATACCACAGGAAGAAAGCCCTAAGAAGTCGAAATGCGGCATGCCTTCCGCCAGCATTATGACCGGATTCTTCCAGGTAAAGCAAGAACTGACGAAGGAAAGATGGGGTAATCTGACCGATCTGCTTGACCGCCTGGCCATCACAGTAGTCCGTAAACAGTTTGATCTTTTGACGATAGAAGCGCAAGGTACCTTCAGCAACCCCCGTAGCCTTGCGATCAATGAGGAAAGCTTCCAACCAGTTTAGCAGGTAATCATCGACGTTGGAAACTTGTAGAGTCCGCTGCGTCTCGATTTTTGGTAACATTTGGCACACTCCATGTATTTTGTGCGCCAAACACCCACTAGATGTGGGGGTAAAATGTCGGAAATTGGTCTTTATTGGCGTATGTAGGGGTGGCGTTTTCAGCGTCTAAAGGGGTAAAATTGGCAGACGCTGCGGACTTAAAATCCACATGTTAGAGCAAAGCATATGAATCAAAAACGGGAGGCGAGTAGCCTCCCGTTTTGTCATGCAACTTGCCGGCGCGGGATCAGGGTAGCCCAGACCCCGGCCAGGTCGTCGAGTGAGCGTACCTCGACAACCTTCCCGGCGATCGCTTCCGCAATCGCCCGGACATCCTCCTGCTGTTCATCATTGTAGTTCTCCAGACCGATCAGCAGGGCGGAGGTTCGAGAGCGGCATGAATCGGGGATATAGGCCGGCAGGCTGCCAGCGCCGTCCGTGAGGACGAGGACCTGGTGGTCCGGGTAACGCTGCCAAACTTCCGGCAGCCACCCAAAGCGCGTGGTCGAGCCTGCGGCCTTACCAAGATTCACACCACCGCTGAGCGCCCGTGCAAAAAAGAGCGCCCCGGCGTCGAAATCCGCCGTATGCCAGGCACTTCCGGCAAACAGCAGGCCGCGCACGTCGCCGCCGTCAGAACGCAGGGCGAGCGTGATAGCCTGGGCGGCTGCCAGGGTGGCCAGCCATGGCTGGCCTTCCATACTTACCGACCAGTCGGCCGCCAGCACGATCCGGCGAACACCGCTATCCTTCAAGCGGGTGGAACGCTGGCACTGCATCGAATACGGCACGGGCTGATCGCGCAAGGCGGCCATCCGGTCAAGACGACCGGGAGCCATGATCCGCTCCACGCCGGCGGGGGCGAACCAGCGATTCTTCAACCGGCGGCTCAGGGCCAGCACATCCGGAGATGGCGGCACTGAACCAGAGGCCGAGACCTCCAGGACGGAACAGGCTTCGGTTGCATCCCGGTCCGGAACCTGGAGTTGAACGACGCCAGAGATGAACTCATCCCCGTCGCTGGCCGAGCCGGCCAGCGGATCCCCGAAGGGGAGATCCGGCGGCTGGCAGCACAGCTCGGGGTATTTACCGGCCAGGGTGGCCAGGCAGTCGGGCAGCTCGTTTGAGCTTAGCTCGCGTACCCTGGCCACGTCGTTCAGTAGATTTTCCAGACGCCCGAGGTCGTAGGCCGTTTTCGGCCTGGGAGCCAGGGCGTTTCTCTGAAATCCAATGCCCGCGACAGAAAAAGAATCGTCGGGGCGGACACAATAGCGGCTGTACAGCAGGGCTGCCATCGCCGCCGTCACGAAGTCCTGGGCTTTCCGAAATGACCGGCGATAGCGCCGGGCCATGGAGCTGCCGATCAGCTCCCGGACAGCCTTGACCGGATACTTGAACAGGGGGAAGATTAGACCAACTTGATGCTCGCAGTGGACATCCATAACGATGTTCTCGAAGCCGTGCATCAGCCTGGTCTGCTTTTCGACGGCATCGATCTCTTTCACTGGCTGAAGCCAGTGGCCGACTTCGTGGGCCAGCAGGCCCAGGAAGATCTCCGGCCGGCCGTCTTCCAGGCCAACGCCGAGAAAGCGGCGTGGCATCTTCACGACCCTTTGCCCGTCCGTGGAGGCCGTATCGGCATCCTTCAGGACCAGGCGCGGGTGATATGCAAGCGACAGGCTGCCCAGCAGGAAGTGGGCAACCATGTCCAACTGCTTTTGCAGGCTCGCCCAGGTTGCATTGAAAACATTGGTGGTGGCCATTAGATCGCTCCGGACCCTGCGAGAAGGGCATCGAAGGCGGTCCGGGCCGCCGGATCCAGGACGGTCAAGCGCGAGCGGTAGCGATCCAGGATCTTCACGTCGTCGGGGCTTTTCGCCCGGACCAGCTCGCCGTATTCCAACGGAAGGGGCAGCGTTCCATCCTGCGTCCCGGTCCAAGAGAGCTTGATCGCCATGGCGAGCTTTCCATCGAACAGATCGGCCACCTGGGGTTCGAACTCCACCATCACCGGCACGGTGCGGCGCACCAGGGCCGGGTCCAGAGGTGTTCCCCAGGGATTGCAGGCCAGAGCGATGTGGACGGCCTGCGCCGGCGCCCATTCGTCGCCCCAGAACGGGGCGGACGTGGCGCGCACAGCGCCATTGAACTCGATGCCGAGAGACCTCACGACATCGGGGCCGATCGGCAGCAAGAGCCGCATGAGCGACTCCTGCGCCCGCAGGTGGTAACGGGTGAACTCATCCAGGAACAGCAGGACGGGTTCTCCCAGCTCACGGGCCTGGCCGAGGG
>JBEKCL010000132.1:0-9876 GCA_050014895.1 Dehalococcoidia bacterium | reverse complement strand
TTATACCTGGTGATACGAGTTGAAGCATATCGTTGTCGCCGGTCACGATCATGGCATTTATTCCCTTTGAGGAAGCATTGCGGCTTAAGGTGCCGATAATATCATCAGCCTCAAAACCGTCCATCTCGAAAATCGGAAGATTGAAAGCTTCTGCAAGCTGGTGGACGCGTACGATCTGCGTTACCAGCTCGGGAGCTGTCTTGGGCCTCTGCGCCTTATATTCCTCGAAAAGCTCGTGACGGAAGGTGGGAGCCCGGCGGTCGAAGGCGATCGCCCAGTAATCCGGTTTATTCTCACGCAGCAGTTTGAGCAGCGTACTGGCGAATCCCTGGACGGCATTGACCATTTCACCTGTCCTGGTAATAGTGAGCGGCGGCAGAGCATGAAAAGCGCGGTGGACCAGCGCATTTCCGTCGAGCAGTATTAATAGGGGTTTTTCTTTAGACATCCCAATCCCGTGTTCCGAACCTCAACTTTCAAGTTCATTAATTATATATTAAATAAGTCGCCGATATCATCAAAGTATCCGACGGCATCCTATAGTCCAGCCAGGGTTTCGTCCGTTCATTCAAGCATGATATTATTACATTGTTACTTGATACGATAATTCCGAGAATAGGGGCTGAATGGAAATCAAATGGTAGCAGAAAACAACTCAAGAAACAGGTATTCAAGGCAAGCCATGTTCCATGGCATCGGCGAAGAAGGGCAACAAAAACTGACCAGGAGCAGCGTGGTTATCATCGGTTGTGGTGCCCTTGGCTGCAATATTGCCAACCTGCTGGTTAGAGCTGGGGTGGGTAAGGTCAGGATTATTGATAGGGACTTCATCGAATATCACAATTTACAGCGGCAGACGCTTTTTAATGAAAACGATGTTAAAAGTCAATTGCCCAAAGCAACCGCAGCCAAAAAACATCTGCAGGAAATCAATTCACTGGTTGAAATAGAAGGTATAGTTGCAGACGTTAATTTCAGCAACGTTGAGAGGTTTTGCTCCGGTATGGATGTCATACTGGACGGCCTGGATAACCTCGAAACACGCTATTTGGTCAATGATGTTTCTTTGAAACTGCGTATCCCTTATATATATGGTGGAGCGATTTCTTCATTCGGAATGACCATGACGATAATACCGGGCGCATCCCCCTGCTTCCGGTGTGTTTTCCCCAATTTACCTCCGCCGAGGACCATGCCGACCTGTGAGACCGAAGGAATACTCGGTACGGCAGCATCGGCCGTGAGTTCTCTTGAAGCAACGGAAGCGATAAAAATACTGGTTGGCTCCGGCCTCATTAATAAAGACCTGGTTACCATGGATGTATGGGACATTTCCTTCGAGCGCTTTCCCATAGCCAGAAAAGCAGGTTGCCCGTCATGCGGCGGCAGATACGATTTCCTTGAGGAAAAGGTCAGACTCATAAAATCGTCACTCTGCGGGCAAAGCAGGGCGGTGCAGATCGTTGACACAGACTCACAAGGCATTGCCCTGGAGCAGCTTGCCAGCCGCCTCTCGGGCATGAAGAACCTGACGTACAATGAGTATATGCTGCGTTTTGATGTTGATGACTTTGGCATAACAGTGTTTCCTGATGGCCGTGCTATCATTAAAAATACTCTCGATGAATCGGCGGCCGAGAAACTGTATCTCAAATATATAGGAAAGGAAAACGGGTAATAACAATGGCATCGGTGACGGTTAAATTCAACGGCATGTGGAGACTATACATGGGAGCCGGAGCGGCTACATTACAGGCCGACGTCATTGATGAAGCACTAAAGCAAATAGAAAAGGAGTTCGCCCCGAAGTTTGAGAAGAAGCTACAGGAAAGGGGAGTCAAGCTGGATGGGGGTATTCTCAAACTCTCTTACATAACGCTAAACCGTAAAAACATTAAAGAACTGGCGGAGCGCTCTCTTAAAGACGGAGATATCCTGGACTTGTTCATTGCCGTCCCCGGTGGCTGATATGATATACTGGTAATTTAAATAGGAGTAAATGCAAGTGGCAAAACGGGATATTTTATCGGTTGCGGATTTCCCTCCTGATGAAGTTGAGCAACTGGTAAAAACAACGGTAAAAACGAAAAAAGGACCCTGGCCGCAGGTACTGGCTGGTAAGAGCATTACGCTTCTTTTCGAGAAGCCTTCGCTCAGGACGCGTATGAGTTTTGAGCTTGCCGTGCATCAGTTGGGCGGCTACGCCATTTATATGTCGCCGGATGAGGTCGGATTGGGAAAACGTGAGTCCGTACCCGATGTTGCTCATGTTCTGAGCCGCTATGTACATGGTATTGTCGCGAGGACATTTCTGCATAAGTCGCTGGAAGCGCTTGCAGCATATTCCACTGTTCCCGTGATTAACGCCCTATCGGATTACGAACATCCCTGCCAGGCGTTAGCCGATCTTGTCACGATTTTCGAGAAAAAAGGGAAATTGAAGGGGCTTACTGTCGCTTTCATCGGTGATGGCAATAATGTAGCCAACTCTCTGTTGCTGGCCTGCTCCATGGTTGGTATCAATTTCCTGATCGCATCGCCTGAAGAGTACAGCCTTAAGGACAACGTTTTGAAAGTAGCCAATAAGTATGCCGAAAAGAGCGGCAGTCAAATTATGCTTTTAGAGGAAGCGGCCATGGCGGCCAAGGATGCCGATGTAGTGTATACGGACGTCTGGACCAGTATGGGACAGGAGGCGGAACACGAGCAGCGCTGTATCGCCTTTGCCAAATACCAGGTAGATGATAAATTGATGTCCTATGCTAAAAAGGACGCTATTCTTATGCACCCACTGCCTGCACACCACGGTGAAGAAGTGGATGTGGGCATTATCGACCGCTACCGTTCAGTGATATTCGACCAGGCGGAGAACCGTTTACATCTTCAGCGGACACTACTGGCTGATCTGTATAAGTAGCTCCGTCGCCGCAATTTTCAGTAATAATACGTATTAAGTAAGTTCCTGTTTTTTTGATAGAATGGTAATAGTTAGATGAATCCAATAGTCACGATAGTTGGCAGGCCTAATGTGGGCAAGTCGACTTTATTTAACCGCATTGCCGGGTCGCCCATCGCAATAGTCGAAGACCTTCCGGGGACTACGCGCGACCGTATTTTTGCAGATGTCGAAGTGCTCGGTCACGAGATAACTTTGATCGATACCGGTGGACTTGAACCGCAGCCCGGGTCGGAAATGAGCAGGAAGATCAAGAAGCAGGTGGAATCAGCCATTGCTGAGTCCGATTATATTATTTTTGTTGTTGATGCCAGGGACGGCCTGATTGCAGCCGACAAGGAAATCGCTGACAATCTGCGCAAGTTGGGTAAGCCCATGATACTGGCAGCCAATAAAGTAGAAACCGATAAACTGAAGAGTTCCTGCAACGAGTTTTACCAGCTTGGCCTGGGTGAACCGCTGCCGGTGAGCGCTCATCACGGAAAGGGAATCGATGCCTTGCTTGAGGCGCTGACCGCTTTGCTTCCTGCGCAGGAAAGTGCTGTCGAAGATTCAGTGAAACCAAAGATGGCAATCGTTGGGCGTCCGAACGTTGGGAAGTCCATGTTGTTGAATGCCCTGGTAGGTAAAGAGAGGTCAATTGTTGATTCTACTGCCGGTACGACCAGGGACGCTACGGACACCGTGGTCAAATATGAGAACCAGGAAGTCATATTGATAGATACAGCCGGCGTGAGGAAACGCGGGAAGACAGGAGTAGGTTTGGAATATTACGGGCTGGTGCGTTCGTTGCGCGCTATTAACCGGTGCGATGTTGCTCTGTTGGTCATGGATGCTACCGAGTTTATTACCGCCCAGGATACACATGTTGCGGGGTATATTAAAGAAGCATCCAAAGGCATAATACTGCTGATAAATAAGTGGGACCTGGTGGATGACAGCAGGAGGGACGATTACCTGGATGAAGTCGATCGCAAGATGAAATTCATAGCCCATGCCCCCGTGCTATTCGTTTCCGCTTTGACAGGATTGGGCGTGAAAAAAATAATTCCCATCGCATTGGATGCGTGGAAAGAGAGGCAAAAGCATCTGCCCGACACCGTCATCGACAAACTCATCCAGGATGCGGTTCTTTCGCATGCCCCTCCGCCCAAGGGAACGAAGCGGCTGAAAGTATACAGGGCTTACCAGGGTGGAATAAATCCGCCTTGTTTCACATTCGTAGTGAATGATCCCAGACTCGTTCATTTTTCGTATCAACGTTATCTTGAAAATAAGCTGCGCCAGACGTTCGGCTTTACAGGGACGTCGCTTAAGCTTCTATTTAAGAAAGGATCTAAAACGTCCGTCAAAACCGGAGGAACAATCTCATGATTTTAGTCATAAAATATGTGGCGATCGCAATTATCGCCTATCTGTTGGGTGCGATACCCTTCGGGCTCATAATCGGCAAGAAATTTGCCCATGTCGATGTCAGGAAACTCGGCAGCGGCAATATCGGCGCAACCAATGTTTTCAGGACACTCGGTTTAAAGCTGGGCCTGTTTACTGCAGTGCTCGACCTGTCGAAAGCGGCGCTTTCTGTGCTGATTAGTATGTGGATTATAGGCAATGACCCGTTCGTAGTTGCAGGATGGGACATTCACGTACAATTTGCACAGGTGCTGGCAGCATTGATGGTGATGGTAGGCCATAACTGGTCGGCGTACATCGGCTTCAAGGGGGGCAAAGGTGTAGCGACCTTTATTGGAGGGCTGCTGGTTATAAACTGGTACGTGGCATTGATCGGAGTTGTAGTCGGGCTAGTTGTCGTTCTCATAACACGTTACGTTTCACTGGGTTCGATGCTGGGGGCACTCGGTATCCTGTGCGCCCTGGTGGCACTGACATTTATTGCCAGCATTGCCCCGGTTTACCCCTTTTATGGGCTGGCGGCAGTGGCGCTGATAATTTATCAGCACCGCTCCAACATCAACCGGCTCCATTCGGGAACAGAATCGAGAATAGGCGATAAAAACGCCAGGGTAAGCCGTTAAGGAAACAGCAGCAAGGCCAATCTATACTCCCGATGACTACTGTTTCCATTATCGGCGCTACTACCTGGGGTAACACGCTAGCTTCACTGATCGCAGCTAACAGTATACCTGTGCGTGTATGGGCCAATAAAAAGGAAAAAGCTGACCTTCTTCAACTTAAGCAAAAAGAGAAAACAGGCAATTCTGCCGGCCATATTGAATTCACACACGATCCTGATTATGCTGCCAGCAAGTGCGATGTAGCTATATTTGCCGTTCCTGCTCAGTCGCTCAGACGCACAGCCGGAATATTTTCCGACAAGCTGAACGGTTCAACGGTGCTCGTCAGTGCGGCCAAGGGTCTTGAAGCTGAGACCGGCAAGCGTATGACAGAGATACTGGCTGAAGAGGTCCGTCCGGACAGCGATACAAGGCTGGCCGTAGTGTCGGGACCCAATCTCTCCAAGGAAATTAACATGGGGCTTCCGGCGGTAACTGTTATTGCCTCAAAAGGTAAAAAATCCGCAGAACAGGTCAAGGATTTATTCTGTTCCGACAGCTTTTCAGCTTATACCAGTAGCGATGTAAAGGGCGTGGAGATTTGCGGTGCGCTGAAAAATGTTATTGCTCTTGGAGCCGGGATGGTAGATGGTTTGCATTTGGGTAGCAACGCTAAGGCTGCCCTGGTGACGGTAGGCTGGCAGGAAGTCACCAGGCTGGGTAAAGAACTCGGAGCGGAGGAGTGCACATTCTACGGTTTTGCGGGACTGGGCGACCTTGTTACCACTTGTATAAGCCCGCTCAGCCGGAACTATCACGTTGGGTATGAACTTGCCGGCGGAAAGCTGCTGAAAGAGGTACTGTCGGCGATGTCAAACGTGGTGGAAGGGGTAGATACAGCCTCTGCAACTAATTTGTTGTGTAACAAGACCGGGCTGGATTTACCGCTCATGCAGGCAATCTACAGGGTACTGTCAGGGCAGATGGCTGCGGGTGGAATTTCTAAATATTTCCTCAACGGACACAAACCAGCCTGAACCCATCCTAGCTTATATACTGCAGCAGATCATCGTCCGGGTGAGAATAATCTTCAACTTTGGGTAGTGTATTCACCAGTTCTTCCAGCAATTGCCTCTGACGCTGGTCCAGCTTGTCAGGCGTAAGTATTTTCACAACTACAAGCTGATCGCCCCTGGACTTCGAGTTGATCTTCTGGAACCCCTTATCCTTGATGTGGAAGACTTTGCCGTGCTGGGTGCCTGCAGGGACCTTGAGGATATGTTTCCCGTCCATCGTAGGCACTTCAATTGTAGCGCCGAGTGCAGCCTGTGCAACGTTAAGGGTAAGGACCATCACAATGTCAGAGTATCTGCGGACGAAGAACTTATGCGGTTTGATCTCGAACCTGATGTAAAGGTCACCCGGTGAACCTCCGTAATAGCCGGCTTCACCTTCGTGCTGCATTCGCATCTGGCTGTCGCTATCCACGCCGGGTGGAATCTTCACAGTAAGCTTCCGCTTCACCCGTTCCCTGCCCTGTCCTTTGCAGTGTGTGCAGGGTGTGGTGATAATTGTGCCCTGGCCGTTGCATACGGAGCAGGTGGAAGTCTGGACGAAACGGCCGAAGATACTCTGTTGTGTGCGGCGTATCTGCCCGCTGCCGTTACACTCCGGGCACTTATCAGGGTTGGTGCCCGGGCGGCTGCCAATGCCTTTACAGACAGAGCAAAGCTCAATCCTTGTTGCCTCAATCTCCCTGGTTATTCCGGAATAGCACTCTTCAAAAGACAGAGTTATCTTGGTAACGATATCGGAACCCTTGCGGGGGGAACGTTTTTGTGCCGTCGAGGCTGCCCCTCCGAAAAACGCCTCGAAGATATCTCCAAGGCCGCCGAACTCGAAAGTCTCGAAACCGCCGCCCATATTTTCTCCGCCGTTTCCTGATTTGCTGCCGTAGCGGTCGTAATATGCTCGTTTCTGAGGATCTGACAACACTTCGTAAGCTTCGTTGATCTCCTTAAACCTATCGCCTGCCCCGGCAGTGCCGTTGCGGTCGGGATGATACTCCATGGCAAGCTTACGAAAAGCCTTTTTTACCTGTTCGTCGGTAGCATTCCTCGGCAGGCCGAGTATGCCGTAGTAATCATTTGTTGTGGCCATAAAAGAAAAACCTCAATTAATCAGTATATATGAATAAATCTTGTGCAATCAAATATTGAATATGGCCCTGAGCGAAAGGCTCAATAAAATGCCTGCGGAGCCAGTAGCGGAATTTGGCAGATTTTAGATGTAAGATGTATGATGATTCAGTTATGATGGACGAGTTGAAGAAGGCGCTGGCAGAGCGTAAGAAACTCGTGATCACTGACAGCAAGTTAAAGCCCTCAGCCGTACTATTACCGATTTTCAAGAAAGACGGCAAATGCCATATCTTGTTCACCAAGAGGACCGACCACCTCGCTAACCATAAGGGACAAATATCGTTCCCGGGAGGTGGCCGCCATAACAATGATAAATCCCTGATGGAAACAGCACTGCGGGAGAGTTGGGAGGAGATAGGCCTCAGGCAATCGGACGTTAAAATTATCGGTGAACTGGACGACGCCGCCACCACAACCTCGTTATTCTGCATAACTCCCTTTGTCGGAATAATTCCTTACCCGTACGATTTTAAAAGGGATACATTTGAGGTAGAAGAAATCTTCGATGTATCGCTAGAGGACCTGATGAAGGCGGATAAAAAAGAAGAGATGGTTGAAGTCGGTGGTGTGCAGATTAAAGTGATTAGCTACGAAGTAGATGGACATGTTATCTGGGGAGCTACAGCCTGGATACTGACCGAGTTCCTGACCATCCTGCGCAACGTTAGTGGAGCCCGCTGCAACAGTTAGCTTTTGGCCTCTTTACTCAATATATAATATATAAAGTATAAAATAATTTGTCAAGTCTTATAACTAATAATGTGAGATTATAT
This sequence comes from Dehalococcoidia bacterium, assembly GCA_050014895.1. Lineage (GTDB taxonomy): Bacteria > Chloroflexota > Dehalococcoidia > GIF9 > UBA5629 > JAFGLP01. The sequence goes on along the minus strand of JBEKCL010000132.1, from coordinate 1,931 downwards.
TATGTCAATTTTGACATATCCTCCCGATTAATTTATAATCTTGGGCAGGGTGAAAAATGGCTGGAAAAGATTATTACAACATACTCGGCGTGCCCAAGAATGCGGCGGACAAGGATATCAAAGCCATGTACCGCAAGATGGCCCGCAAATATCATCCGGATGTGAACCCGGGCGATAAGGCTGCTGAAGCCAGGTTTAAGGAAATTAACGAGGCTTTCGAGGTCTTGTCCGATCCGGACAAGCGGAAGAAGTACGACCAGTATGGCTCCGATTTCGATAATGCTGAGGCTTATGCCCGGGCGCAGCAGCAGGCCCGGCAGCAACAGCAATATCGTACGTACAACCGTGGTGGTGGCGGTGGACAGCCGTTTACAACCTACGAAACCTCTGACATGGGCGATCTTAACGAGGTTTTTGAGAGCCTATTCAAGGGTGGCTTCGGTGGTGCAGGTGCACGGACCGGAGGCAGGAGAGCGCCGCGTCGTGGTCAGGACCTTGAGCATGGCATCGAGCTTACCCTGGAGGAAGCTTTTAATGGCACGAAACGTGTGCTTGAACTGCAATCCGAGCAGGTATGCCCGGTATGCCAGGGTGTGGGCAGGATCAAGAACAGCGCTTGCTCTCAGTGCGGTGGCGCAGGAAGGATTGTAAAGCCCAGACGGCTTGAGGTTAAAATACCGGTGGGGGTGAAAGACGGGTCGAAGGTGCGGGTGGCTGGTGAAGGGAACGCTGGTGTGGGTGGCCCTAACGGAGATCTTTATTTGATAGTCAAAATCGTTCCTCACCCTATGTTTAAACGTGAGGGTGATGATTTATCTGTTGATGTACCGGTATCGCTGTTGACGGCCATACTGGGAGGTGAAGTGCAGGTACCTACTTTAAAGGGAAGCAAACTGGCGCTCAGGATACCGCCTGGGACTCAGAATGGCAAGATCTTCAAACTTGGCAAACAGGGTATGCCGCGGTTGAATAGTACTACCCAGGGTGACATGATGGCCAGGGTTTCGGTAGTACTGCCGACCAATCTTACTGAAAAAGAGCGGAATTTATTTGAGCAATTCAGGGCTTTAAGGCCTGAATAATATTGAAGTTGAAACTATGAGGTGATAAGATAAAATGCCTCAAGAAGTATATGAACCAAAATATGTAATAAGCATTGCAGCCAGGATCCTGGGTTGCGAGATACATACGCTTCGCTATTATGAGAAGCTTGGGGTGGTAAAACCCTATCGTTCAGGCGGTAATATCCGCTATTACTCAGAGGCCGATATAGATCAGTTGCGCCATATCAAAGCGCTTATGGAAGATATGGGTGTTAACATGGCCGGCGTAGAGGTAATACTGAAGCTGCGCGAGAAAATGGTGGAGATGCAGCACAGGATCGATCTCCTTGAAGCTGAGTTAAGGAAACATAAGAAGATAGATACGGAACGCAAGAATATCAAATCTGGAGGTTAACAATGGCTGAAGCCAAGACCGACATGGCGCCCGCCAATTGGCAGGTAACCGCAACTACTATCAGTTGTGACATGGTGAACGAGTATGTGACCATTATGGTGAACAAGGATTGGTCCTGCAAGTGCACATGGTGGTCCAGGTATAAGAAGGTGGCGGGTGAGGAACCGAAACATAAGTTTGCCAGGGAAATCAATGGGAAAATAGGTAAGTGCCAGGGACCGGATTGCAAATACGTCATTGAATACCGTGATAAACTGATCAAAGAAGAGGCTTCCGCTAAAAAATAATATATGAAACAAGAAAAATTTACCGAGCAGGCACAGGAAGTCCTGGGAGCTTCACAGCAGCTAGTTAGCCGCTACCGCAATTCAATGTGGGATGTGGAGCATATTTTCCTTGCGTTAATTGAACAGGAGAAGGGGCTCGCCTCCGAAATCCTGAAAAAGCTTAACGTTAACCTGACGGCCATGAAA
>JBEKCL010000131.1:0-9967 GCA_050014895.1 Dehalococcoidia bacterium | reverse complement strand
TACAGCGAACCTAACGCCGGCTCCGACCTTTCGGCAATCGGGACAAAAGCAGTGGAAGACGGCGACAACCTGATCGTCAACGGCCAGAAAATCTGGAGCAGCGGCGCCCATATATGCGACTACGGCTGGATGGTGGCCAGGACCGATATGAACGTGCCCGCCCACAAGGGAACAACCCTCTTCATCGTCGACAACAAAATGCCGGGCATAACAATACGCCCGCTTATCAATATCGTGGGCTTCCATTCCTTTAACGAGGTATTCTTCGACAATGTCCGCGTGCCCAAGAAGAACATCGTCGGAGAAATGAACATGGGCTTCCTGTACCTGATGGTGGCCCTGGACTTCGAAAGGCTGGCAATAGCCATCGGTGGTTTCCGCAGGCAATTTGAAGACATCGTCAAATATGCCAAAGAGAACAGGCGCGACGGGAAACCTATCATAGAGCATTATGCTATCAAGAAAAAACTGGCCGACCTCGCCATTGAGATAGAAATAGCATACATGTACTTCTTCAGGACAGCCTGGATGATGGATAACAACTTGTTCCCGAACATCGAGGCATCGGCACTGAAACTGGTTGCGACACAGTTGAGCAGGAAACTAGCCAACGTGGGCATGGACGTACTCGGCATGCGCGGGCAACTGCATCACGGCGCACCAGGAGCCCCTATGGATGGAAGGATCTGCATTGGATATCTTGACTCGCTGTCGGCCGTTATCGGCGCGGGCACTTCAGAGATCCAGCGCAACATCATCGCGCAGAGGGGCCTGGGACTTCCCAGGAAGTAGATTGAAGCATTACCAGCTATTGGTTAAAGAATAATTTGTAGGAGAATAAAATGGACCTCGGTTTAAACGAAGAACAGGAAATGTTAAAGAAATCGGCACGTGAGTTTCTCAGCAAAGAGTGCCCCAAAAAGCTCGTGAGAGAACTCGACGAGAGCGATGCCGGATATTCCAAGGACTTGTGGAAAAAGATGTCGGACCTGGGCTGGATGGGCCTTGCCTACCCCGAGAAATACGGCGGCAACGGCGGCAGCTTCCTCGACCTGGCCGTACTTCTCGAGGAAATGGGCTACAACATTCTCCCCGGCCCATTCTTCTCGACCGTCGTGCTCGGCGGCTTCACCCTGCTTGACGCAGGCAGCGAGGAGCAGAAAAAACAGTACCTGGAGAAGATAGCCAACGGAGACGCCATAATGACACTCGCCCTGATGGAAGAGGATGGCACTTACTCCGCAGGCTCCATCAATATGACCGCTGAAGCCAAGGGCGATGGCTATGTATTGAACGGGACCAAGCTTTTCGTCCCTGATGCCAATGTCGCAGATTATATGCTGGTGGCCACCCGGACGAAAAAAGGATCTAAGCCGGAAAGCGGCATAACACTTTTCATCGTCGATGCTAAAAGCGCCGGCATTCAAACCACCCTGCTCAAAACACTGGCCAGCGACAAGCTCTGCGAAGTTATCTTCAAAGACGTGAAAGTCGCCAAGGCCAACGTGGTCGGCAAAGTCAACGAGGGCTGGAAAGTCATCGAATCTACGTTGCAGAAGGCCGCCGTGGCAAAATGCGCCGAGATGGTCGGCGGTTCACAGGCTTCCCTTGATATGGCCGTCGCTTATGCCAAGGAGAGGGTCCAGTTCGGACACCCGATCGGCAGCTTCCAGGCCATCCAGCACTACTGCGCCAACATGGTCACCGACGTGGACGGCTCAAGGTTCATTATGTATAAAGCAGCCTGGACCGTCAGCGAGGGCCTGCCTTCAGAAATGGTGGTATCCATGGCAAAGGCATGGACCAGCGATGCATTCAAACGTGTTGCAGTGCTGGCACACCAGATATTCGGCGCTATAGGCTTCACGATGGACCACGACATGCACCTGTATTTCAGGCGTGCCAAGGCAGGGGAACTTGCTTACGGCGATGCAGACTACCACAGAAATATTGTGGCCCAGCAACTCAGCCTGTAATTAATTTAATAAATATTCAGCCGGGAGGCGCTACTTAACCACTTTCCAGGTAGTGCCTCTCGGCGTATCCTCAATAGCAATACCCGATTTCAATAACTCGTCGCGGATCTCGTCTGCCTTTTTCCACTCTTTGGCTTTGCGGAACTCATTACGTTTCTGGATTAATCCTTGTATTACTGATTCTTCGAGCAGCGTCTTTTTTTCCTGCAAGGTAAATCCGATTACGCCCGCCAATTCTTTGAGCAGCTGCTGGGCACCCGAAATATCCATACCCTTCTCTGCCCCGCGGTTGATCTCACGGACCAGATCAAATAAGGCAGCCACAGCCTGGGGAGCGTTAAAATCATCGTCCATCGCTTCAATAAACCTGGCTTTGAAAGGACCGGTATCGAGCGATACGCCTCCCGCTTTTCCCTCCGCTTTTAACGCCTGCCTCATCCTTTCTGCGCCTGCTTCGGCTGCATCCAAAGCTTCCAGGCTGTAACGAAGAGGCATACGGTAATATGAACTGATAATAAAAAGCCTTATGGCATCGGCACTATTGCGTTCCAAGGCCTGCTTCACGGTAACGAGGTTACCGAGGGATTTGCTCATCTTATCAGCGCCCAATTGTAAGAAACCATTGTGCATCCAGATACGTACAAACGGCTCAATCCCGGTATAACACTCCGACTGCGCCATCTCATTTTCATGATGGGGGAATACCAGGTCCTGTCCACCCCCGTGAATATCCAGCGTCTTGCCAAGATGCTTGATCGACATGGCAGTACATTCGATGTGCCAGCCCGGCCTGCCATCTCCCCATGGGCTGGGCCATGCAGGCTCACCCGGCTTGACCGCCTTCCATAGTGCAAAATCCAGGGGATCCTGTTTTTTCTCGGACTCGATGGTTGCCGTTACCCTCATATCATTCGCATTCTGATGTGTCAGTTTTCCATAGGAGGGATAACTCTTTACACTGAAATAGACACTGCCTTCCGACACGTAGGCATGCCCTTTTTCAACCAGTGTCTTAACAACGTCAATGATCATGGGTATCTCTTCAGTTGCCCTGGGATAAATTGTGGCCCTTTTAATATTAAGAGCGTCCATATCAAGGAAATATTCCGCAATATATTTTTCTACCAGGTCCTTCCACGGTATCCCCCGCTCATTGGACCTGTTGATTATCTTGTCGTCTATATCAGTGAAATTTTGCACGTATTTTACTTTATAGCCTTTATACTCCAGATAGCGGCGGATGACATCGAATGAGACATAGCATAGCGCATGACCGAAATGACATACATCGTAGACTGTGACTCCACAGACATACATTTTTACTTCATTGTCCTGAGGGATGAATTCCTCCTTTTGGCCGGACAATGTATTAAAGATCTTCATTTAACACCTCGTAATCAAGTATAACTATTCTTCAAGCAACGCAACGGCCTGAGCAGCCATTCCTTCACCTTTGCCGGTGAAGCCCAGTCCGTCGGTCGTAGTAGCCTTGACCATTATCTGATCTTCATCGATGCGTAAAGCAGAAGCAATATTATGCCGCATTTCGTCTATATACGGAGCTACCTTCGGGGCCTGCGCTATCAATATACTGTCTATATTTTTAATGGCAAAACCTTTGGAGGCAACCATCCGCCCCGTATGCTCAAGCAAGTGTATGCTGGACACACCCTTGTACTTTGGATCACCGGTGGGGAACTGGTGGCCTATATCTTTCAAGCATGCCGCCCCGAGCAACGCATCCATAATAGCATGTACAAGTACATCTGCATCGCTGTAACCTTCCAGCCCTTTTTCATATGGAACCTGCACTCCCCCCAATACCAGAGGCCGCCCTGTAACCAACATATGAGCATCGTAACCTATTCCAACTCTCATTCCATATGCCTCTTCGCAATAATTTCAGCCAGCATCAGGTCTTCAGGCGTTGTAATCTTTATATTTTCATACTCACCCGGGTATAGCTTTACCCTGTAACCGGCACGTTCTACAACACCTGCGTCATCGGTGAACTCACCACTGATCAGTTCATAGGCTTTTTTCAATAAATCAAACCGGAAAACCTGCGGTGTCTGAATGGATCTCAACCTGTTACGCTGCAGGGTCCTGGTAACAATATCTGAATCGTCCACCTGTTTGACCGTGTCTTTTACTTCGACCGCAGCAGCGGCAGCGCCGGTTTCAACTGCCGCCTGTATGCCATCCTCGATCAGCCTCCCTGTTAAAAACGGCCTTGCCCCGTCGTGAACCAGAACCCAGTCGCAGACATTAATAGCATTTAATCCACTCCTGACCGAATCCTGCCTGAGATCACCGCCCTCACAGATAGCGTCTATTTTTGACCAACCGCTCCGGGCGACCAGCTTCCTGCCCATGTCCATTGTATCCTTATGTAAAACCAGGACGATTGAATCAATATACTTACTTTTCTGTAATATATCTACTGACCATGAAATAACCGGCCGTCCTCCGAGAGTCAGGAACATTTTGTCCTTGCCAATTCTTTGTCCCAGGCCGGCGCCTACAACAATTGCAGCTACTTTAGACATCTTGCTCTGCCTCCAGTTCCTTTTTCCTGGAAACCTTCTCCAGACCGGACCTCAAGGCGTCAGCTATACTCCCGGCCCTGATGATTTCTACGCCACTTGAACCGGGGAAGGATTTCTTTGAAGATGCTGGTATGATGCATCTGGTGAAACCCAACCTGGCAGCTTCCGAAATGCGCCTCTCGATCTGAGGCACCGACCGTAACTCGCCGCTTAGGCCGATCTCCCCGATAGCCACTGTACCCGGTATGGCACGGGCATCCCTGAAGCTCGATGCAATCGCCATAGCTATGCCCAGGTCGGCAGCAGGCTCGGATATCTTGATACCGCCGGTAACATTGACGATCACATCCTGGTTATATAAGCCAACCCCGGCGCGTCTGGTCAGCACAGCCGATATTAATAATAAACGGTTAAAATCCACGCCATTGCTGATGCGCCTGGGCGGTCCATAGGTGGCGAGGCTGGTCAGGGCTTGTATCTCTACCAACAGCGGTCTGCTCCCTTCCAAGGTCGGGACTACTGCCGCGCCTATAGCTCCCTGGACGAACGATTCCAGGAAAAACTGCGAAGGATTCGCGACTTCTACAAGGCCGGAGCCGCACATTTCAAAAACTCCTACCTCATTAGTTGACCCGAACCGGTTTTTAGCACTCCTTAAAATGCGGTAGCTGTTAAAGGATTCTCCCTCAAGGTAAAGGACGACGTCCACGATATGTTCAAGAGCCTTAGGTCCTGCTATTGCGCCGTCCTTGGTTACATGCCCTGAAATAAAAACGGGGACGCCGGATTTCTTGGCCCATCGCAATAAACGCAATGTGCACTCACGTATCTGCCCAATGCTGCCGGGAGCGCCGGTCATGTCTTCCAGGTATACCGTCTGCACCGAATCTACGACAACCAGGTTAGGTTCCATACTCTCCAGCCGGGCCATGACATTTTCCATGTTTGTTTCAGCGTAGATATAAAGTCCGCCACCGCTAACACCCAGCCGTTCCGCCCGCATTTTGAGCTGTTGTGATGACTCCTCACCTGATACATACACGACCTGCCCATTATTGTTGCGTGTTATAGCATCCGATATCTGCAACAATAGTGTCGATTTGCCAATTCCCGGGTCGCCGCTGATCAGTACTACCGATCCTGCCACAAGGCCACCACCCAGTACCCGATTCAACTCCTCAATCGGAAAGGCCGTACGGGTATAGCTGTCCTTTTGTATCTTCAGCAGCTCCTGCGGGATGTTAGATGTATCCAGACGTGGTCCAGCGGCATTCTTTGTCACTGTTACCGTGGTCTCCACCAGGCAATTCCATTCCTGGCAAGCGGGGCAACGGCCCTGCCATTTGGGACATTCCTTACCACAGTTCTGGCAAACGAAAACCGTCTTTAATTTTGATTTTTCCAATTTATTCCTGCCCTGAGAGGGATAGCTGCGTTAGCAAATAATAGCAAAAATAATGGCACTTTGCCTTAAGGGCAATATTAACAAAAGAAAGGGCGGAGCCAGTGGTGATACTGGACTCTGCCTCTTTATTCTATTCAGATCCGTTGCTTTAAGGCTGCGGATTGCTATCGCTGAGCAGCATGTTGCTGTCACCGCTGAGCAATTTGCTCTCCACAGATGACTCCACAACTGACACCGCAGCTTTCTCCTGTTTATGTATTACGATCTCCGTGCCATTATAGTCGACGAGAACTGTGGACCCGGTTTCGTATTCGGCGCGCAGTACATTCTCGGACAGTTTGTCCTCAACTTCCTGCTGAATTACTCTGCGCAGTGGACGTGCGCCATAGTTCGGATCATATCCCTTTTCACCAAGGTAATCCCTGGCAGGGCCGGAAATCTCAAGGGTAATCTGTTTCTCAAGCATGGAAGCAACGGCCTCACGAAGCATAAGGTTAACTATCTCCCTGATGTGCTCCTTAGAAAGAGCGTGGAACACTATGGCGGCATCTATACGGTTGAGGAACTCCGGCCTGAATTTATTCTTCATAACACTCAGTACCTTGTCCTTCATCTTTTCGTAAGCTACCTGACGGCTCTTGTCTTCTTCTCCCCTGACGCTGAAGCCCAAGGAGGAATCACGCTTTATCAATTCGGCGCCAACGTTAGAGGTCATGACAAGTATGGTATTCCGGAAATCTACGCGCCTGCCTTTTGCATCGGTCAGATGGCCATCATCCATGATTTGCAGCAGGATATCGTAGACATTGGGATGCGCTTTTTCTATTTCATCGAGAAGTATCACGGAGTAGGGGTTGCGCCTGACCGCTTCCGTCAACTGGCCTCCCTCTTCATATCCTATATATCCTGGAGGAGCGCCGACCAGCCTGGCGACGTTGTGCTGCTCCATAAACTCTGACATGTCGAGCCTGACCATTGCATCTTCACTCTTGAACATGAATTTAGCTAATGCTTTTACCAGCGCAGTTTTTCCTACACCTGTCGGACCAAGGAAGATAAAGCAGCCCATCGGGCGCCTGGCCTCTTTAAGGCCCGCCCTTGACCTGCGGACTGCCTTGGCAATGGTTGTAATGGCCTCGTCCTGGCCGACGATGTCCTGGTGTATGTTCTCTTCCATCTTAAGCAGGCGTTCCGACTCGTCCATTGTCAGGCTGATTACAGGGATACCCGTCCACATGCTGACCACCTCAGCGATGTCCTCTTTGGTCACAATGGGGGTCTCTTTTTTCTGAGTATCCTGCCACTCCTGCTCCATATTCTTGATCTTGCCCTGGAGTTGTACCTCCCTGTCGCGCAACTCGGCAGCCATCTCATACTGCTGAGACCCAATGGCATTATCCTTGTCCCTTCTCAGGTTTTCCAACGCTTTTTGCGCTTCGGCAATACTGATAGGAACAACACCTTTCTTTATCCTGACACGGGAAGATGACTCATCCATAATATCGATGGCCTTATCAGGCAGAAAACGGTCCGATATATACCTGGCCGCCATGGATGCAGCGGCCGATAAAGCATCGTCGTTGATAATCAACTTGTGGTAGTCTTCATAATGGTGCTTGATGCCCCTCAAAATAGCTACGGTCTGTTCGACCGTGGGCTCAGCTACCTGCACCGGTTGGAAGCGCCTTTCGAGGCCGGCATCTTTTTCAATGTACTTGCGGTACTCATCAAGTGTGGTGGCTCCAATGAACTGGATTTCCCCCCTCGATAATGAGGGTTTCAGTATATTGGAGGCATCAACAGCACCCTCGGCAGCGCCTGCGCCTACTATAGTATGCAACTCATCGATAAAAACGATACAGTTGCCAGCGCCTTTTATCTCGTCGAGTACTTTCTTTAAGCGTTCTTCAAATTCGCCGCGGTATTTAGTACCGGCCACCAGCGACCCTATATCCAGAGTCACCAGCCGTTTGTTCCGCAAGGTCTCGGGTACGTCGCCGGTAATAATCTGCTGGGCAAGCTTGGTCACTATAGCGGATTTGCCCACACCCGGCTCTCCGATCAAAGCAGGATTATTCTTGGTCCTGCGGCTGAGAATCTGGATGATACGCTCGCACTCTTTGTCTCTGCCGACGATATGATCGAGCTTCCCGGCCCGGGCCATGTTAGTCAGGTCAACACCCAACTGGTCCAGTATGGGAGTTCTGGCCCCTTCCTTGCTGACAGCCCTGGCCTGTCCAGTCTGCGCACTCAAAAGTTTATTGACTTCCGCCAGGACACGGTCCAGCGTAACTCCCAGGCTTTCGAGCACTCCCGCCGCCGATCCTTCACGTTCCCTCAACAGTCCCAATAAAAGATGTTCCGTGCCTATATAGCTGTGGTTGAGCCGCCTTGCTTCATCAACGGCAAGCTCAATGACTTTCTTGGCTCTCGGTGTCAGGCCGACTTCATTAGTGTTCGGCCGGCCACCCCGCCCAACGATAAACTCGACGGCGGACCTCACTTTGCTTACTGCAACGCCCAGATTAGAAAGTACCTGGCTTGCAACGCTGTCTTCCTCAGCAATCAGCCCTAACAAGATATGCTCGGTATCTATATAGTTATGTCCGAAGTGCTGCGCTTCTTCCTGGGCGCGGGTAAGCGCCCTGCGGGCACGTTCGGAGAATTTCTCAAATCTACTTGCCATAGTAACCTCGTGAAAAAACGAATTATGGCCTGAAGGCCATTTATAATATGAATTATATGTTTAACTATAGTGCAAGTCAAAGGGTTACAGCTTCAAATGATACGGAGGATTCCGTTTCTTGAAAAAAAGACAATAAAAAAAGCCTCTGGCAATGGCATATTTTCCCAAGGAATCCCTCCCTCAGTATCGTCTGCGCTGAAGCGTTTCACTTCCGTGTTCGGGATGGGAACGGGTGGTGCCGCCTCGCTCTAATCACCAGAGGACTTTATGGTTGGTAGTTTATAATAAGTCAGATATGTTGTCAAATACTACAAGCAACTCGCTGTTTACGATTATTATTTGTTACCACAGACTTCCCTGGGGCGGGGCCTTTTTCTTGTAGGCAATCCCCAGGTGCTCGTAAGCAAGACGGGTTGCGACACGCCCCCTCGGCGTCCTATCCAGGAACCCTAATTGCAATAAATAGGGCTCGTACACTCCTTCAATAGTATCCGACTCTTCGCTGATCGAGGCGGCGATGGTGTCCAGGCCGACAGGCCCACCGTCAAACTTCTCAATGATCGTTTTCATCACTTTGCGGTCGATCTCGTCGAGGCCTAGTTGATCGACTTCAAGCTTGCCCATCGCTTCCAGCGTAACCTGCTGATTAACTATTCCGTTGGCTTTGACCTGGGCATAATCACGTATACGCTTCAGCAGCCGGTTGGCCACACGGGGAGTTCCCCTGGCACGGCAGGCAATTAAATCGATGCTTTCATCATCTATCTTGAGTTTCAGTATGCCGGCCGACCGCTTGATGATGGCTGCAATAGAAAGCACATCATAGAAATCCAGGCGATGCACCGATCCGAACCTGTCCCTCAGCGGCGAACTCATTGCAGCATAGCGCGTAGTGGCGCCAATCAGGGTAAAGCGGGGCAGATTCAGCCGCAGGCTTCTTGCTCCAGGTCCTTTGCCCAGTATGATATCAAGTGCAAAATCCTCCATAGCAGGGTATAAAATCTCTTCAACGATCCTGCTCAAGCGGTGTACTTCGTCAATAAACAGAACATCACCCTTCTGAAGGTTAGTGAGGATTGCGGCAAGGTCACCAGGACGTTCGATGGCAGGGCCTGAACTGACCTTGATATTCACTCCCATCTCACTGGCGATGATAAATGCGAGGGTGGTTTTCCCCAGACCAGGTGGTCCATATAACAGGATATGGTCTATGGCCTCGCCACGTTTCTGTGCAGCTTTGATGCCGATATCAAGGTTATCTTTGACTTTCTGCTGACCTATGAAATCGCCAAGTTTCTTAGGCCTGAGGTTGGCATCGAGGGTAGTGTCTTCCGGGCCGAGCTTTCCCGAT
>JBEKCL010000130.1:0-10005 GCA_050014895.1 Dehalococcoidia bacterium | reverse complement strand
AAAGATGGATAATCATGCAGTGAAGGTTTTGATGTTGGCCGATGGGAAAGAGGTTGTACTCAGCACGGGCGAGTTTGATTTTATCAAGCAGGATTTCGAATATAACGACAGGGCCAAATATGCATATCCCAAAAACTTAATCCTTAAGGTACCGGACGTACTTGAGGTAAAGCTGACGGCAAAGCGTATTCTTGAAGCTGAAAGTATGCTCGATAATTTCGGCGCCATTCTTAAATTCATAGCAAAGAACGTGCTTCGGCTTAAACCTGGATATTTCAGGCTGCTGTCCGATTTTGAAATAAAGGTAACACGTGCAGGAAAAACTAACATGGAAACGGGCAGCACATTACATGAGATTGTTATGTTTAAACCGTCGGAATAGAGAACGCCTTCTTAACGAAAAGGCGTTCTCTAACAAATCATATTAAATCCGCAGGTAGCGTATCTGTTTCAGTTTTTCGTTTTTAGCATCGACCGCAGTTCACGCTTTAGAACTTTACCGACAGCGCTGACTGGAAGCTGGTCCATAAACTCTATGACCTTTGGCACCTTATAAGGGGCTTCTCTTTCTTTGATGAAGTTGGTTATTTTCTCTTTTTCTGCTTCGTTCTTATCGATGCCGGTTTTAAGTACTATTGCTGTTGCCACCAACTCAGCGCCAGGGCGTGCCGGGTCAGGCAGGCCGATAGATGCAGCTAGATCTACATCAGGGTGTTGACAGATGACTTCATCAAGTTCCCTTGTGAAAACTTTGAATCCTGAAACATTAACCATATCCTTTAGTCTATCAACAATAAAGATATAGCCGTCCTCATCCATCGTTACAATATCACCCGTAAAGAGCCATTCCCCCCGCAAAGCATTGGCGGTCTCTTCCGGCTTATTATGATAGCCGCTCATGACCTGGGGGCCTTTTACAGCCAGCTCTCCCGGTTCTCCAATCGGTACAGGTTCTCCGCTTGTTGGGTCTACGATCTTTACTTCTGTGTCAGCGATGGGTAATCCTACGGAGCCAACCTTATGTTTATTGTAGCGCGGGTTACCTGTAATTAACGGGCTCGTCTCAGTCATTCCGTATACTTCCGATAGTTTACCTTCCCCAACAATATTCTCCAGTTCTTTAATATATTCCACTGGGAATGGCGCTGCGCCACTCACGCACATTATCAGGTGAGAGAAATCAAGCTGTTTGAACTCCGGTTTCTTAATAAGTTCCATGAAAATTGTCGGGACTGCTGTGATAATGGTTGGCTTATATTCTTTATAGATCTTGATAATGCCATCGTAATCACGCGGGTTGGGTACCGCTACTTGTGGAGTGGCCATCGCAAAGCAGTAGAGGCAATTGAACAACCCTGCCTGGTGGAAGAGCGGGAATGGGCTGAGAATACGCTCTTCGCCCTTTTTCCCGTCCGAAAAATTGCACCAGTGAATGATATGCCGCACGATGTTTCTATGTGTAAGTATGGCCCCTTTCGATGGCCCGGTAGTACCTCCTGTATATTGCATAAGAAATGGCGCGGTATCATTGATTTTGATGTGGACGGGGTCGGCCGGACTCTCATTAATGATATCGGTGAAACGGTGGGTAGAAATATTGGGAACTGTGGGAACATTGATCGGTTGGGCATTGGGCAGGAAATCATTAAAACCGGTTAGTACGATTGCCTTAAGTTTAGTCTTATCGGCGACCTGGCTGATATTTCCCCAGAACAAATCGAGAGCTACAAGGATTTTTGCCCCCGAATCATTAAGTTGATATTCAAGCTCCCTGGGTGTTAGCAACGGGCTGACTCCGGATAATATACATCCTGCTTTGGAAATACCGGGTATGGCTATGTAATAAGCCGGCAGGTTCAGAGAATAAACACCTACTACATCTCCCTGCTTCAAACCCTGCTTGATCAGGAAATTGGCAAACTTGTTGGATAAACGGTCAAGTTCTCTGAAGCTAATGTTGGTTCCAGCGTAGCTGATCGCCGTAATGTCCGGGACTTCATTTACGGCCTCGAGAAATGAATCGGTAAAGGTCTTGTTTTCCGGGTAATCGAAGTGGTCTTTTACATGCGGATCGAAAGACTTTTTCCAGAACTTGCTTGCGTAAGGATCATTCGACATACCTCACCTCCTCTATATTTATCCTTACCATCGAAAACCGGGGGCCACCATACCACCCACCCATGGCAATTATTATCAGGGTATCTGTGTAAGGCATGGTCCCCATACCGGGGTTTGGGACCTTGCCCTACACCGGATTTCCCGTTTAATATTTTTGATATATCCGGCAAAAATTTCTATGCCGGATGATATTCTCTCAAGTGTAATACTTGAATGCCGGGTTTATAAAATCGCCTACCAACTCGATTCGTTTGTCAGCAGGAAAAGGTCCGTCCAGTTCGAGCCGCCGAAACCGCTGGCCAGCCCCTGCTTGGCTTTGCGGGTGATCTGATGCTCTCCAGCATCCCCTCTTAGTTGTAATGCAGCTTCCGCTACACGCAACAAACCGGAATCACCGATTGCATTGGTGCACATAACACCACCGGATGGCGATATCGGGAACTGCCCCTCCCTGTTGGTAAGGCCCTTTTCGATCAACTTCCATCCCTGATTTTCAGGACAGAGTTGGAAGTCCTCCAGGAAGAATGGATGGAAAAACGGGCACGGGTCGTACATCTCCATGAACTGTATCTCGTCAAGGGGCTTGGTAATGTGATTGCGCTTCATAATGATTTTTCCAGCTTCCGTTTCAGTATTCAAGCGCGGGCCGCCGGACAGATGGTCCCACAGACCTCCGCCTTCCTCAGAGTGAACAGTGGTGTGATCTTTAATCCATACAGGTTTCTTTGTAATTTTCTTTGCTTTTTCTTCGCTCATAAGTATCATTGCGCAGGCGCCCAGACTCGTCGGGCAAATCATGAACATGGTGAGTGGGTAAAGTATCATCCTGGCATTCATCACCTGTTCAGGTGTGAATCTTTCACGTACATGTGCGTTTGGATTGCGGGAGGCGTTTTCCGACGCGTATGACCTTACTAACGCTCCGATCTCAATCGGGCAGCCGGTCCGCCCCATGTAATCATTGGAGATGAGGGCCAACCCGCTTAAGGCGCCTACCGAAAAATTTCTCTGATATGCTGCATCGTATATTGTAGTTATGGCCGGTTGTACGGCTGCTTCGTCGTGTTTTTCCCAACCTATAACCAGCGCCGTATCGCAATATCCGGAAGCGATATTGTACCATGCCGTCACGACTTCCATGGTTCCGACCGTGCCGCCGGTATTCATCTTGAACCCGGATTTCCCAATGCTTCCAGAATAGTCGGCCAGCATTCCATCGTTAAGATAATGGCCTTCGAACAGGTCCATGTTTCCGATAATAACGGTCTCCATGTCTTTCTGGGATAGTTGTGCGTCCGTCAGTGCAAGATTGACCGCTTCGTAAATCATCTCGCCATCATTCTGGTACGGCCTGCGGCTGGAATGGCGGGTCTGCCCGATGCCCACGATAGCTACTTTTCTAGACATTATGCCCTCCTAAAATTAATTACGAGATTTGATTGACCGTATAACCAATACAAATTTAACAGGAAATTCCTACACATGATGCGATTTCGGATACTTCAATTCTAGCATAATTAAAAACTTCTAAGCCAGCAGAAAACTCATCATAACAATGATGATTTTCTGCCTTTGTATTCCTTTAACTGATGACACAAACGGGATCGGATTGTAAAGATTGCCTATTAAGGGATAAGCTAATCCTGCCCCTTCTTTGGTTGTATCGAAGCAACAATGGCTTCATTAAGCTGCTTTGCATCTACAAAGGGGACCGGCGCACTTTCCCGGTTGTGCATTTTTATAGCCCCTGTAGGACAGGAACGTATACATAGACCGCATCCTATACAGCGTTTTTCATCAACTACCGCCAGTTCTTCTTTCATCGTCAGTGCTTCCATCGGGCACCTGGCCGTGCAATCTCCGCAACCGATACATTCATCGGCATCAACTTTTGAAATAAAACTGGATAATGCGGCGGCGCCGCGATGGCCATACTTCTTCAGGCTTTTCAGCGTTTCACAGTGACAGATACAGCAATTACAGATAAAATCAATATATTTCCCTGTATTGCTGACACTGTGTACCAATCCCTCTTCTTCCGCCCGCTCAAGTACTCTGTAGGCCTCTTCCTTGGATATGGCTTTTCCCAGTCCGTATTCTGCCATGTAATGTGCTCCCGGCCCGACTGCCATGCAAACATCCTTCGGTTTGTTGCAGGGATCACCTAATAGTTCTCCCATCTGCCGGCAGTGGCATGTTACAACTGCGATATCCTTGGCCTTCTCAATATAGGACTTTAATTTATCATACGGCTGTATTGTCCTGCCATCAGGAATATTCTGATCAACTACTATTATCCTTGCAAAAGGCACTTTAGAGAAGGTGTTTTCGACAGCTGCACCTTTTTTAGACAATGATACGAAGTATCCTGCAAATAATTTTGCTATTTTTTTTGTGCGGTCATTGACAATGCCGGTTAGAAGCTGATTTTCCATCATGCCCGGCACAAGGGGGAAAAGCACGTAATAGCGTTTATCACCGATCTTAATTGAAAAGAGCGTCCCTTTCCTGGCCATAGATTCAAGGTGTTTTTCCAATTCCACCTGGCTGAGTTTCGCCTGATCAACCAGCATGTCTGCTGATGCAGGTGTTTCGGGTAATATTGCGGCCAACCTGGCCTCTTCCTCTGTGAATAACTCTTCCATTATGTCACGGAAATCCTGGCATTTTACGGTTGGTACTCCACCACCTCTCCGCTTGATGGCATCTGCAAGCTTATCGTATGTCAGTTCGTCCAATGTCCACCTCCGGTATTACATGAGAAACATCCCGTTCATCAGGATGGCTTTTTCCTGCTAAATCTTTGATAGTATACATCGGGAATGAGATTTCTGTCCTTATATAATATGAATCTGCATTGTTCTTTACAGGGGGCATCTGTTGTTTCGCCGCCTTTTTCAAATTGCGAAATCACTGAAGCCGCGTGTGCTATACTTCTTGAAAAGCAGTAATGTTGCATCGGTTCTTGCTAAATCTATTACAAACCTTATCGTGTGATTGTTGGGTAACAGGAGGGCTTAAACATGTGGGATTCCTCAAAATGTAATTTTTGTGGAGACTGCCTGACCAGGTGCCTTTATGTGGACTATGACAAAGGCAAAGCGGTAAGTGACATCAAGCTGCTCATGGAAGGAAATCCGGCCGACATCCTGTATAAATGTGTCACGTGCTGCGCTTGCCATGAATACTGCCCGACCGGAGCAGATCCGTTCGACCTCATATTGAAAATGCAGGAACAAACTCATGCATTCCCGATCAGCAAGGAGGGAGTCGGCATGTTCAGCCTTGCCCCCACAATACCCTCCAGGGTGACAGAGGGAGATGCTGACAAGCCTGTGCTCTCGCTATGTGTAATGCAGGTGCCTGAAGGAGCCGTTGACGGCCAGATGTTCAAAGGGATGCCTGTCGCAACGGGTGGTGACTTCTTTTGCTACGTCGGCTACATGCATGCTGGCATGGAAAGTCCACTCGCCCAAAATGCTAAAAAGTTCATCGATAACCTGGCTGCTCTCGGCAGGGACATTGTTTTCCTGCATGATGACTGCTATGCAATGGTGGATTCCAAGGTAAAAGACTACGGTATAAAAGTGCCGTTCAAGTACATGCATATACTGGAACATATGCGGAACTACCTGCGGGACAATCAGAGCAAAATTACCAGGCTGAATAAAAAAGTCGCCTACCAGCGTCCCTGCGCTTCCAGATTTACTCCTGACAAAGACGTATTTGTAGACGAGATATTTAAACTTATCGGGGTGCAACGCCCTTCCCGCAAGTACGAAAGGGAAACCGCTTTGTGCTGCACCGGTGCGTTTGTCAGGGTATACCCGCAATTAGCCGCTGAGGTACAGGCTAAAAATATCGACGACGCAATCCAGGCGGGCGCCGACGCGATGATAACCCTCTGCCCCATGTGCGACCGGGTGCTCAGGAGGCCAACAGCGGAAAAGAACCTTAAGAAAATATATATAACTGATCTATGCCGTATGGCCCTTGGAGAAAAAGTTTTCCCCGATTAACTGGTTGCCATGCCACTTTGTCCATGTGGTATATTAAAGTGTTTCACTCAGCTCACCGCTGATAGTATCGGGCAATTTTGAAATCAGACTGAAAATCAAAAACGTTTTCACTCCACACATAGAGAGGTGCTGTATGAAAGAAATTATTGCTGATCTGAGAGCTGAACAAGAGTCTTTAGACGGCCTGCTTGCCACGCTGAAAGACGCGCAGTGGGACCTGCCGACGCTGGCAGTACCATGGACTGTCAAGGACTCGGTATCGCATATTGCTTATATAGATGATGTCGCGATTGCAACCAGCAAAGGTGACAATTCGTATTTCGAGGTGGCATTTAAAATTGGTTACACATTTAATGAAGTAGGAGTCGAACATGGACGGGCCATGAAACCTTCGCAGGTGCTGGGGTGGTGGAGAAAATCGCGTGAAACGATGGACGATGCTTTGGCAAAGCTGGATCCTAAAACGAGGCTGCCCTGGTTTGCTCTGCCAATGGGAGCCCGGGCCTTTGCTACTGCACGGCTGATGGAAACATGGGCGCATGGTATGGATTGCTATGACGCCGTTAAGGTAAAACCTGTATTCACCGACCGGCTGCGTCATGTTGCCTACCTGGCATGCCAGGCCCGGCCTTATGCCTACCAGGTCCATGGCCTGGGTTTGCCCGAGGTCCCTATCAGGGTAGAAGTGACTTTGCCATCAGGTGCCCTGTGGACCAATGGGCCTGAAGGGGCTGAGAATACTATTAAAGGGACCGCAACCGATTTTTGCCTGGTTGCTGTTCAGCGGAGGCATCGGAAAGATACCAAACTCCAGATTTCAGGCAGTGAAGCCATGCGCTTTATGGAAATTGCCCAGACGTACGCAGGTCCAGCTGGAACAGGTAGGCAACCCCTTAAATAAATTAGAGGGTAAGGCCGTCTTTTATTGTTACTTAGTAAGGATGCCCTGGTCACGGTCGAATCAGTCGATTAACATCAGGCAGAAGATATCACGGGTTTCGCTCTTTTCTCTCAGAGGAACGATATTGAAGCCATTATTTCTGACAGTCTGAAAAACGTCTATACCGCTGGATTCCATGCACGGCCTGGCTTTCCCCCCGAAACTGCACGGCAGCCCTTTTGACTTGGCGCATTCCTTGCATATGTGACACGGGCCTGCCAGGAAGACGAACGCTTTATAATAACCGTCCTTGAATACCTCGCTCTCCAATTCAATCATCCTGTTGAGAAAATCCTTGCCGATTTTGCTTCTCTCCGGTGTAGCCGGCTGAACCTGGTGAAAGAGAATAGCGCGGTTATAGCAATCCAGTATTTCGCGGGTTTGTTGGTGTGTTGGTGAATCCGGTGGACAGGTATACCTCTCGCCGTAGACAGGACAGCCGTATCTGCACTTCCACCTGACCCATGCCGCTGTAACGACCGTGCCAGGGTGAATTATTTTTGCATCGGTAACGCCATGCTCTTTCCCGAAAGCGCAGTATTTTTCAAGATCGGTATTATCCATTTAAGATACCTGCTTTGACCATAACGGTCTACGAGTTTTATTTAGCCATGAGACTGCTGACATCTGCAATCGGATGATCTACATCCCACATCGGCTCTTCGTTGAGATAAACGTTTTCATTGCCTTTAATTACACTCATGCTGCAAGGGTACCCGAAGACAACCGGGGATCCGTAGGCCCCTTGGCCGGATAGGGTATATTTGCCCAGGAAAGTTTCTACCGTCCCTCCACGCATCACAGACATCACCTTGTCAGGATCGACTGTTCCTGCCATTTGCACACCTTCCAGGTACTGTCCCATCGATACGACTCCCACGCCAAAAGCTCCGGCATATGGCTCCTTGCCGCCATTTTTCAGCTTGAACTCCGCTCTTATCCGGTTAGCCATATCCAGGTATCTGGGCGCTACCTGCACCTTTTTCAGCACCCATGGATAACAGTAGTCGCCACAAATATTCTGCATGGCTTCCTGACTTCCGGCCAATCCCTTGACAACATTTGTATCCAAAACAGCGGCGTTTTGTACAATGGGCCAATTGTAACCGAGTTCATGCCGCTGCTTGGCCATCAGCCCGACCTCAAGCGGCGTGCCGAAACTAAACAGTACCTGGGCTCCCATCTGATCCATCTTGGTCAGATATGGCGTGTAATTGGTTGTGCCTTCAGGATAGTAAAGCCGGATGCTTTTCACGCCGTATTTTTTTTGTATAGCATCATCCACAGGTCCGTAGATTTTTTCAATATCAACATTGCCGCCCTCGGTGCCGGTCCAGCAGAGCGTCTTATATTGCGGGAAGGCCTGCATGACGGCCATTGCCTGGTTGATACTCATTTCAACTGCGGGGAATCCAAAGATGGAATACGGCTCTTTCTCGGCATTAAACGTACCCATGCTTATAGTACTGCTGTTTAGGATGACCTTCTCTGCCGTAGTGATAGGTGCCACGGCAGAATATCCGATACCAAAGTAGCTTACAATCGCCGCCACCTTGTTATCGTAGACAAGGCTCCGTGTTGCGGAAGCGTCGGCAGGAATGCTGAAAATGGGGCCATCGGCGTAATATAACTCGACCGTATAGTTGTCGTCCCCTATTTGCCATCCGCCATCGCTGTTGATAAGGTCCTTGTAGATCTCCAGCACAGGCTTTATTGATAGGCCCCACAGGCTGGCCGAGCCTGAGAATGGCATAACGCTGCCGATTTTCAGGATTTTTGGAGCTGCCTGCTCCTTGACCACGGGCGCTGCGCAGGACGCTATTATAACAATAGCAAAGACCGCCACCATGAAAATACTAACTAAATTTCTTTTCATCTCTTACCCCTTAACCAAAGCCTCGTTTTTTCAAGATACTGTCTCGTTATCATAGTCCATTTCATGCAATTTTGTATATGTTCTTAGACGCTCTAATTCCAAAGACAGATGTTATTTTTTACCCATTATCTTATTCAAGGTTATCCCTATGATGGCCTCATTTCCTATACGGCTCCAGAGCGACCAGACGGTCGGATACATCTTTGCGTATTTCGGCCTCTGCACCAGCTTTATGGCGCCCGAAGGGCAATGGCTGACGCACTGCCCGCAGCCTATGCACTTGAGCTGGTCGGAGAATGCCTTGCCCTCCCGTACCTGGATGGCCTCCAGAGGGCACACTTTTGCGCATGTGCCGGCGCTGGTGCACTTTGCGGGATCCACCCACGACATAAAACGTGACGCTGCCACGGTGTTGGTAAAACCCCTGGAAAGTGTCTTTAGCAGGATGCAAGAGTGCGGGCAGCAATTACATATCGAGTGTAGATGGCCTGTGGCATTGTCCACGTTATGGACCAGCCCCTTTTCTTCACTCTCAGTCAGAATCCTCAGCGTCTCATCGAGGTTTATTTTGCGCGCGATGCCTGCATCGATCAAGCTCTCCGCCACCTCGTTGAAGACCAGGCAGGTTTCCAGCGGATGCTCGCATTCCTGACCGAGCACTTTTTTCGTCTTGCGGCAATAGCATTCCGCCACGCCCATCAGGGATTGTTGTGCCGCCATTTTCGACACAACGTCCAGGGGAAGCACAGCCCGCGGGTCAGGTACGGAAATATTTACGACTACCTTGCGGGTCAACGGGGCAGTAGTCAGTGCCCCTTCCACAGCCAGGGTACGGTAATACGGGGTCTTATTAGGAACGGACCCCAGTTCTCCTTCGATAACGGAGTTCATCAGCCTTGCGTAAGAGGTACGCTGTGGGGTGTCTTCCTGCTTGCGCACCTGTTGTTCAGTCATGTAAACGGGATTGCCTCGATCAACAACGCTCCTTCCAGACGAGTGATACGCCCTGATAATCCCCTCACGTGCCATCCGGCTGAGCGCCTTATGCAAGT
>JBEKCL010000129.1:0-10354 GCA_050014895.1 Dehalococcoidia bacterium | reverse complement strand
ATTACTAGCTACTAAACTCCCCTTTAACTGGTAAACCTGTCTCTCTAAATCAGATACCTGCATCTCTCCGTCAGCAATAATATGGACTAAATCGGAAATTTTAAATTCATCAATATTTTCGGTGTTTATAGACCCTTTATATTCATCTGGGATTAGGTGTTTTGCATAGGCATAACGACCTGTAATATTTGATTGTGAGAAACGCTGCCATGCTAAATGAGGTTTAATTACATATGATCTATTTCGTGGGAATAGATATTTATCATATACCACATCACTAGGATTGTTCATAGCTGATAATGACTCAATTATAAATTGAAAAACATCTTTTTTGAGTGCAAAACAGTGTGCTGCATAACCTGATTTAATCAAATTGACATTTTTTGAAACCGATATAGACTCGAAGTCGTTCAGGCCGAAAAATATTGATTCCCACTGTTCTGGGACTTGTTTCATAGCATCATCCAGGATATCGTAAATCTTTGGATTAAAATGAACATCATCCTCCATAATTAAAACGGTATCTAATTTATCCTTTTGACACTGTTTTAATATTGTTATTGTAGATACACATAGACCTGCACTGCCTTTATTCCAATGGCGGGGAAGCATTCCACTTGCTTCTGCAGGGGTTATATCGCCCATTTCCTGTTGACCATCGCAGGCCCTAAATCTTTCAAATTTAATACCGTATTTATTACATTCTATTAGGGACTCTTCCAGTCTATCTTTTCTTGAATCGAGATTTATCAGATATGTCCTGTCAAAATATTCATGCAGTTTTTTAATAGCTTTTGTATTCCATAATTCATTGGGAATATAGTTACAATTTATTTTTTGTGCTTCCAACACCATTGTCTCTAAATCATTAAATTCAGGCGATACCACATAGCCATGCCTTTCAATATCGCATAGATTAGGATCATTACTTTCACCTACGTTGCAGCGCACAATATTACTAAACCCAGCATTAATTAAACATGATTCCAGTGTTTTAAAATCATATATAAATTTATGGTCCCAGCCACGGAACCATTGGTTTATAGCAAATGTATCATAGTTGGATTTCACTGCAGGTGAAAAAGCTTCACCAGCAAATTTTAAATAACGGCTCCCAAGTTCATCAGTGTGACAATTATATAAATTTACTATGCAATTAAGATCAGGAGCCGCTAACCGTATTTTGCCACCTGGATTAAGAACTCTGAAACATTCCTTTAAAAAGAAACACCCTTCCTGGTAATTGATATGTTCAATCATATGTTCGGCAAATACATAATGGAATACATTATCTTCAAAAGGTAATTGTTGCCTGGCATCAAGAAACATGATTTCACTTTTTAAAGGAGTTACATCGGTATTTAACCATCCTTCAAGCAGATTGTTTTGACACCCAACCTGAAGCTTGCGAACAGCATTGGATTCGAAGTAATTCTTTATAGTGCTTTGTATATCCACGTATTAGCCTGCATGAGATTCATTGTCTACTAAAATACAACTATTTTTATAGATAGCGCAACTTCCCGTACTTTTTTAAAAAATCCCCATTTAGCAGCATGGAGGCCTGATTGTAAATAAATATCCGGTAGTTTAGAATAAATCAGTGAAATGCCTTTGCGCCATGGTCTGCTATGACGATGGCGATATTATAGAAGATGTAATTGTTCATATGTTGTCGAACCAGCACGACATTGTTATATTTGATCATAGTTCTGACGATAATACTCCGAAAATCCTTGACAAATATCCTTTAGATAGAAAACTCATTCCGCGGTCAGTCGCCTTTCGCGATATATACCCCTTGATGTCTCAGTACATTTTGGACAATTACCGGCAGTATGATTGGATTTCCTGGCCCGATGCGGACGAGATTCTTGAAGGCCCTGATAGAAAAAAGACCTATTACGAATATGTGTGCGACGTTTTCAAGAGTAAATACACTTATATCGGGTGCAACCTTTATAATTACATATTCACGAGTGAGGACAATCCCAACCTTTCCCCTATCCAAAGAATAAAAAGATATTCACTCAGGCCCGATACGCCACCTATAATTAGAGGCTGGAAAAACTCAGTAATGAGAGTCAGACGATTTAACCACGATCCCGTTGACGGGGAGAAGTATCCTATGAACTTCAACTTGAGACATTACCCCTTGAGATCTTGGCAGAAATCCACAGAGCGCATATATAGGACGCGCGCTGACATACAAAAGGGTGACGAGAGTTACCATAACGAAAACTTAAAGCGGAGTATAACAAGCTGGGATTTGTTAACCCCCAATCAATTCCATTATGATGACGGATCAGAATTAAACCCTGATCCTATTTTCGACTGGCATATTATTTACGGGTATCCACCCTCATCTCCTTTATATAATAACTGGGTTAAGCGCCAAAAGATCAGGATAGTTTAACTATTATAAAGCCGGATGAAAGAACGCCGCCGCCCTGGAAATCGTTAAAACACGCTACGCCAAATCCGAGATCACCAAAGAGCAATTCGAGCAAATTAAGAAAGACCTGAACTGATATTACGGGGCGCATAGATCGATTTCGTGATACCAGTGGCTATCTAAAATCGAATACTCGAAAACGTAAGCGGCGACCCGGTAATTGACGACCTGGTTGCCGTACTCGTCGTAGATATTGACTACATCCCAAAGCTCTATACCACAATGTGGTGGTATGGTAATATCCGCCTTCTTACTCCCCAGCCTCGCTTTGGCAAGAACGTTGGCGGCCACATAACCGGCGACGGCAACCGTCGTGGCCTCGGGCGTATGCTGGACCTGTAACCGCTCGCCGACCAGGGCGGCTTCTGCAAACGTGATGGCGGAGGCTGTAACCGTTGCGCCGCTTAAATCCTGGCCGACGACGTAAGAGCGGTTGATCTCCTGGCTATCGATTTCGTAAGCCCCTTCGAGAATAAGATGAATATGATATTTAATACCTTCCTTAAGGTTGTAGATAATACGGTTGAAGGGCTGGTAATTAAGCATTAAGCAATCCTGGCCATCATGAATTCGGGGTTATACTGAGGCGTTACATCGACGTTAAGTGAAGCGCCCGAATTTTGATAGCAATAAACCTCTACATAGTCATTAACGGCAAGTTGGTAAAGAGTAGATACCTGGATAAGAGTAGACGTTGAGCCGTCCGGTACGGCAGGTAAGCCGATGATGCCGATCCATGTAGTACCATTCAACTTTAAATAGACACTCCGCCTACCAGTGGCATTTGCGGCAAACGCTATATTAGAGATTATTAAATAAATCCCGGCTGTTTTACAGGTAAGGCGAGTACTGTTGGTGCTATTATCATGAATAATGTCCGTATCCCAGCGCTCAGTATCAAAAGCCACAACTGTAACGGTTGCCGTGGCTATTGACTGAGAAACGGAATGTGTAACACGGCAAGACTTATTCATACCATGAGCACCGCTGACGGCTGCAGCATGATCAAAAAGGGCATTGCTGGTTGGAGCCTTATGTAATTGACCATCCACGGGAGTATCATCGAGGAAACCGTCGATATTAGAAATACCACCGCCACCAGCCGCATCAATGGCGGCCTGGAGTTGACTGATGATGCCCGCCGTAACATTGAGGGTAACGGTTGCACCCACGGCATGGATGGCGGCCGTAGTGCCTTCCTGGACACGGGTAACAGTAAGAACGTCGACCGTGCGGGTGGTACAAAGCAAGATCTCGTCATCGATAGAGATGTTGAAATTGGAAGCCGGGAACTTAGCGCCTTCGCCCGCCAAAAGTGTGAGCGAAGTTGCGGCTGCAGTGATGCCGGCATAAAGGGCGGACTGCGCATTATTCTTGACATTAAGCCACGTGGTCATTATTTCTCTCCTTTATCACCTCACCCCTGCCCCTCTCCTTGAGGAGAGGGGTGATGTTTTTTGAGAGGGGCTGCGCCCCTCTGCAATGCCTTGCTCTAGCACGGATTTCATTTGGCCTGAGTATCCTGTTAGTGGTACATTACGCCGTCCGGGCGGTCACTGGCGTTTTGATCGTGGGGGTAGTTGTGCTGGATAGCTGGGCATATCGAAGACCCCAGCTTATAACCGTCGCCGTAGCCATATTTGTAGGCGACAACGCAACCGGCAACCAGGATAAAGATCACAAGAAACCACATATAATAATCTTTCAATTCAATGCTCCTTTAAGAATAATTGCGAAAAAAACTGGACACGATTTTTAGGTTTTGATAACCTCGATTATGAAGATCATAAAAAGGGGGATTAAATATGGTATCAAACGATTTGGCTTTATACGGCAGTTCATTAGCGGTACTTGCCATTGCCATATCTCTATTATTCCAAGGATGGGTATTGATAATACCGCCGGAAGAAAAACAAAAAGCTGGGAAAGGAGCCCTTGCCGTTTCATTTAGTTTAGGTTTCTTAGGGATATTTTCATTTTTTGGGATCATGTGCTTTACGGCAAATGACCCTTGGAGAATATGGTACATGCTGCCAGTGGTAATAGTAGCTTTTATAATATATCCAATTTCGTATCGTTTATTAAATACGTGGAACCAGATCAGTAGCCATAAGCGATGGTGGTTACGGTTTGCGTTGGTAACAATACTAGTAGTATTGGGAATATGTCCATTCTTATATTTCACATGGAACCAGATTAATAAAATTATTGAAACATCCGCAACTGCGATACCCGCGGCGACTGCGGCAACTGCGATACCCACAGCGCCCAACATTACAATCCCAACCCAACCTAATAGTAAAATCACCATAAACATAGAGATCATCCCGGGAACCTCAGATTGTAAGTAGCCACATCGGCCGCCTGGGGGTAGACGATATAGCCGGTGAGACCGACAAAGAAAATGACGTCCGGTACCAGGGATAAAAGAGACTTAAGGACCAGCGCCCCGTTCTGCCCTGGGTTGATAGTGATATTGGGATAGATGGCGGTTATATCGGAACTGCGGGACTTGTAGCTCAGAGATCCGCCGACCGACTGCACGACCTTTTCAATGAGTTGGTAGACAGTAAACTCGTTGGTGGCCATGTTCCATTCAACCGGACAGTTGAAGGCGTATTTTTCCAGCAATCCCCACGCATCGATGGCGTAAATGGTGAAGTAATTTTCCCCCGGCTTGCGGGAATATCCCAACTTCTCAATGAAATATGAGCCCACGGCAGAATAGGTATCAACACCGGCGATCCGGTAGCCGATGGATAAAGTAACCTGGCTGCCGCGCAAAAGCGAAGCGGCAAGCGAAGAGCTGCCGGTCCCTATGCTGTCATACTCGCTTTTGGAATTATCCAGGGTAAGCGAAAGCGTGCTGGCGGCCATGGCCTCGACCCTCTCCTTAACCGCCAGCACATGGTCAGACGGTACCGGGTAATTTGTTCCGGCGCCGATGCCTGCCGTGGGTGGGGCCCATGATCCGGGCAAGGCAGTGCGCCAGACCTGGTTAGGGCACGCAGCATATAAATACGTTCCGTCACTGCATAGGGCGAGGCCATAGGTAGCGGTGACGTCCAGCGGATAGGCCCGGTACCAGTCCATATCTTTAAACTCAGTACCAGGGCGCAGGCGGTAAAACCACGGCTTATTATCCTTGGTGAATGAGTACAAAGCGCCCAGCGAAGCATTGTAGGCAATATACGGATCGTCCACCGCGAGGTTGTCAGTACCCCGCAATTCGTTAACGGCTGAAACCTGCTCGTAATAGGTGGCCACGGACTTGCCAGCCTTGCCGGTGCGGAACTGCCGCATGGCGATCTGCCCGGAGAAGTCGACCTTTGCCTTATAGGAATTGATGAACTCCCAGCCTGAGAATGTGCCTGCGGTATACTGGTCGCCGTCGCCATAGACGGCCCTGGCCAACCGGATATATGAGCCGTCCAGGATAAGGGCAAGCATATTCCAATCACCATCATGATAGAGAGCGAGGGCAGAGATTGCGAAATCTCCGGATATCTGCCCGAGGCCCGTTGACCAGGCGCCGCTTTTCCTGATCTGGATATATAACGATGTGGGATCATTAACATCGGAAGCATGCACGACGGCGAGGTCACCGTTGGCCTTATAGGCGGCCGCTATCCCACGCTCGCACGGGCGGGTATTAGTCATTGACACCCATGAACCCCATGTTGCGCCGCTATCTGCCGATTGCCTGCGGTATAAGTTCGTACCATCATCGGAAAAGACAACGACCTCAGTGCCCATGGCGGCCATGCCGACCGGGTGACCGGACACACCGGTGCCCAAAGAAGTCCAGGCAGCCGTCCAGGCGGATGATCCGCTGGGGGAAGTGACCCGCTGAAAATAGATAGTTGTACCGCTCATGCGTACCCTGCAAATCGAACCATCGGAAGGGATAGCCAGGGCATGGGCGGCGACGGCGGTCGCATCTCCCACAGCGGTCAATCTCTCCCATGAAAAGGCTGCCCACCGCAAGGAGGTAGAGGCCACAGCGGACGGATGGCCATAGGTTGCGACCTCGACCTTAATTAACGGCTTGCGGCCGGGTTTCTTCTGCTCACGGGTGAGGGAAGATGAGAGTGTTCTCATGCTCTTATCACCTCACCCCTACCCCTCTCCTCAAGGAGAGGGGTTTATTTTTGGATTGAAGGGCTTGCAGCCCTTCATCGCATCCAGCTATATTTTCGTGTTTGAACCGCATCGTTTTCATTTGCAACCCTTGTTCCTATTATTCCAATGTAAACAGTATCCACGGCAAGCCCCCTCGGAAAGACATATCCGTGTTGGCGACAATAATAGTACCTTTGTTCTATTCCCGGATATGGGATTTTGTCGCCGCAGGTATTGATTACCTTGACAATATATATATGTGCTAGTATCGTTAAAGTACATTCGTCAACACGGCAAATCGATAAGGTTGAGGCAGTTGTATGAGAGTGCGAGATGGTCCGTTTGCGGCGGCCAATGAGAGTACACAAGCTCAAAGGCCGGTACGCGCCCTGACCCTCATATCCCAATACATAGGGGTCTTTATTGCCCTGATGGCCCTGGTCATCCTCTGTGGTTGGATATTTAATATTCCCTTCCTGAAAACTCCATTCCCCGGTGTCATCCCCATGAAGGCCAATGCGGCCGTTTGTTTTATATTCTCCGGGACTGCCCTCTGGCTATTACGCTCATCATCCACTGTGTCTCCTGCTCAAAAAATACAGCGTTACCTGGGATATTTCCTGGCATTGCTAACGGCTGTAATCGGACTGCTGACCCTGCTGGAATACATCTTCAACTGGAACATGGGCCTCGATCAGTTGATTGTAAAGGAGACCACCGTTTCCCCCGGTACTGTCTATCCCGGAAGGATGGCTCTCTACGCTGCCGTGAATTTCCTCGTAACCGGGCTGGCTTTACTGTTGCTTGAGGTGAAATCCAGGCGCCACCATCATCCGTCCAGCTATCTTATGATCATCGTCGGGCTGACCGGCCTTGTTGCAATCATAGGGTACATATATGGCGCCGGAGAGTTCGTGGGAGTGCCGCCATATACGCCGCTGGCATTGGACGCAGCTATCGGTTTCCTGCTTCTATTCATAGGTTTGTTGCTGGCCCGCCCAACAGCGGCAACATTTGCCCTGGTTGCCGGTAATTACCCCGGCAGCCGCGTTATCAGCTTTCTGATACCCGCGTTCATTGTACTGGTGATCCTGACAGGGTGGCTGCGCCTGCGGGGCCAGCTTATGGGATATTATTCAACTGAACTTGGCATAGCTTTTTTTTCGCTCATAAATATAGCCGTTGCCACTACGATGATCTTCCTGGTAGCGATGAGGCTCTACACGGCAGAGCGCCGACGCCGGCGGGCTGAGCTAGAGATCCGTGAATTAAATGAAAACCTTGAGCAACAGATTACGGAACGCACCGGTGATCTCCGCAAGAGCGAGGAGAAATACCGGCTGATATTTGAGAATACAACTGAAGGCATTTTCCAGAGCACACCGGAAGGACGTTATATAAGTATTAACCCGGCATTTGCGCGGATCGGAGGCTTCAGCTCACCGGAGGAGATGATTAATTCAGTTACCGACATACAGAGACAGAGGTACGTCCACCCTGAAGACCGCACCAGGCTGATGGAGTTACTCACAAATCAGGGCTCAGTGAACGGTTATGAGTTTGAAATCAAGAGGCATGACGGCACAAATAGCTGGGTTTCCATAAATATCAGGGCCGTCAGGGACCCGGCCGGAAAAATAAACTATCTCGAAGGGACACTGGTAGACATCACGGAGCGCAAGCAGGCTGAGCAGTCGCTTCGGGAAGGCGAGGCGCGGTACCGGGAGCTTTTTGACAACATGAGCAGCAGTGTGGCGGTATACGAGGCGATAGACACTGGTGAGGATTTTATTATCAGGGACTTTAATCTAGCTGCCGAAAAGCTGGAAAAAGTCGAAAAAAAGGATATCATTGGCAGGAGTGTACGTGATGTCTTTCCGGGAGTGGCAGATTTAGGACTTCTCGATGTTTTCAAAAGAGTCTGGCGTACAGGTATATCCGAGCATCACCCCATCTCACAATATAAAGACTCGAGGATCACAGGCTGGCGCGAGAATTATGTTTATAAGTTGCCTTCAGGCGAGATCGTCGCTATTTACGATGACGTAACCCAGCGCAAATTAAATGAAGCGGCATTGATAAAAAGCGAGGAGAAATACCGCATGCTGGCCGCTTACAGCAACCAACTTAACGATATTTCCATCTCGCTTACTGAGTCACCTGACACAAAAGAGCTGTTTAGCCGAATTGCGGATTCCTTCCGTCTCTTAACCGGCGCAGTCGCTGCAAGTTTCGCAGTATTTAGTCAGGAAGCCCGGGATTTGAAAATAGTATCACTATCAATCGACCCGGCTAATAGAGATAAGGTAAACTCCATATTTGGACCGGAATTGTTTGAAATGCGCATCCCTCTTAGCGCAGATGACATAGGCCAAATGCTCAGCCAGGCCATTAGAAGACCAGGAGATCTGTGCGAGCTTTCAAACGGCGTAATACCAGCAGATATCTCCGATGCTATTATGGCCGCTATCGGGTGCCGGCAAATAGTTGCTCTTGCCATTACCTTCGCTGAAGAGGTGATCGGCACCTGCGTGGCATATTTGCCTGAAAACGTGGCGGTGGTGCCGGACGACGCGCTGAAGACCTTCATAGGTATGGCGGGACTGGCCGTCAAACGCAGGCAGAGCGAGGAACGTCTGCGCCGGTTCTATGAATCCGGCTTGATCGGCGTGATCTTCTGGAACATGAACGGCCAAATAACAGATGCCAATGACAAATTCCTGGAAATGGTGAGCTATACCCGTGATGATCTGGTAAACGGCCGCGTCGACTGGACAAACATGACCCCACCCGAATACAGGCAACTGGACGACGATTCCATCGCAGAATTAAAAGCACGGGGCGCCAATAAAAATCCGGCCGAGAAGGAATACATCCGTAAGGATGGCACCAGGATACCTGTCGTTATGGCCGGCGCCACGCTGGACGATGATAGGTCCAAAGGATTGGCATTTGTCCTGGATATCACCGACCGCAAACAGGCAGAGCAGGCGCTTCGGGAAAGCGAGGAGAAATACCGCAGCCTGTTTAATAACGCCGAACTGGGGATGTACAGGTCCAAAATTGACGGCTCCGGGGTCATTGAAGTCAATGACAAGCTGTGCCAAATAATTGGCTATTCAAAAGAGGAAATATTATCCGACCCGGCTACCGTCCGCTGGGCAAGCATTGCTGTCTTTAATGAGATGAGGCAGATACTGAGAGAGCGTGGGGTGATGAAAGATTACGAGTTCGACCTCATAAATAAAAGCGGTGAAATCCGCACTTGTCTTGGTTCCGCAAAACTATACCCTCAAGAAGGATATTTTGAAGGCTCCGTAGAGGACATCACGGAACGCAAAAAAACGGAGGAAGCCATCCATAGCTCTGCGATTTTTCTTAATAATATGATTGAGCAGAGCCCGACTCCGACATGGATATCCGACGATAAGGGGACATTGATAAAGGTCAACAAGTCTCTTTGCGAACTGCTCAAGGTCACCGAAGAAGAGCTGGTCGGCAAGTATAACGTTTTCAAAGATAATATCGTCAAAGAACAGGGCTATATACCGCTGATAAGGAACGTTTTTGAAAAAGGAGAGGTCGCCAGGTTCGAATTATATTACGACAGTCCTCGCCTGAAGAGCCTGTCCCTCGATAGAACCACTTCTTTAATCCTGGATGTGACAATATCCCCGATCAGGGACACCAGCGGAAGGATAACCAACGCCGCCATCCAGCAATTAGATTTGACGGAGCGCAAAAAGGCGGAAGAAGCCCTCCATAGCTCCGCGATTT
>JBEKCL010000128.1:0-10440 GCA_050014895.1 Dehalococcoidia bacterium | reverse complement strand
TCTGAATCTTGCCCTCGATAAAAAGCTTTGACCCTTTCTCCCACTTTAGGATCTGGAACCCCGATCGCACATGCCGCAATCACCGCGTGATGCTCCTGGAGTACTCTCTCGATCTCTGCAGCGGCAATTCGGTAGCCCTTATGCTTAATCATGTCCGCTTCTCTATCCAGGAAAAATACAAACTTACCATCCTGCAGGCGGACGATATCCTTCGTCCGGTACCAGGTCTTGCCGTCTATCTCGACAAAGCTTGATACCGTGTCCTCCTGGCTGTTCCAATAACGTTTCGGCCCATACTGCGAACATATTAAAGCCTCGCCGGGTTCACCATCCGGGACTTGATCTATTGTCCCGGGGTAGACAACCTTCATAGATATATAGTCCATCAGCCTGCCAGCACAGCCTTCCGGCTGGCTCTCACCTGCGAAGGAATTCGACACGGAACCGCATGCTTCAGTAATCCCGTAGCCTTCGGACAGTTTAAAATGGTACTTCTCGAACCATCTTTTCTGCAGTTCCTGAGGTACTGAGTCGCCCCCCACAAGGCAGTACTTGAGCGAACTGAGGTCATATTGGTCGACTCGATCGTGTTCGAGTACCATCCTGTAGAAGGTGGGGACGGCACCGAGGGAGATCACCTTGTATCGCTGGATCCAGTCCATTAAGCCGTCAAGATTGACCCTTGGAGGCAATATCATAGTGTCCCCGCCGGCGCATATGGCGCCGACCACGCCACCGCCTATTCCCAGCATATGATAGAGTGGAGCGGATTGAAGGACTACATCACCGGATGGCGGGAAGACCGCTTCTTTGACCTTCCTCCACTCAGTGCCGGCCTGACAGAAGGCAGCGTGAGACAAAGGGACTCCCTTGGGGAATCCGGTGGTGCCACCGGTATACAGGATGACCGATGGGCTTCCGATATCAAGCAATTGTTCCGGCGACATTGCACCGTCCGTATGTTTTAAGACGTCCCTGAACGCCAAAACGTTGTCCGCCTTAACCATGTTCCCCCGGGGTATTTTGTCGAAAGCTCGCCCCAGGAACCTTTTCCACCATGGCAGCATCTCTGTTGTTCCCGTCACAATAACGTTCGTCACGTTGGTCTCTGGTATCGCTCTAAGAACATAGCCCAGGTTGCTGTCTGCACAAAGGATCATTTTGGCATCGCAGTTGTTGCAGATGAATTTGACGTCAGGTGGCGTATATATAGGGGTAATTGGAACAGGTATAGCCCCAGCCCTCTGGATCCCTAGAAATGTAATTAGCCATTGGGGTGAGTTAGGCGCGTAGATAATTACTCTGTCGCCTCGTGTGATCCCCAACTTGCATAACCCTGCGGCAAAATGCTCAGCGTGCTCTTTGAGTGTGCCGAAAGAATATCTAGTACCAAGATAGATTACTGCCGGTTTGTCGGGCCATTTCTTAACATTTTCAGCAAATAACGTCCAAAGATTCTTAGGTTCCATGCTGTCCTCCGTTTACGCTTCGGCAGAATGCCTATACTCCAAAATAGGCTGCCTTCACCTCTGGATTCTCCGACAGCTCCCGGCCGGTCCCGGTAGTTATCATGATGCCGTTCTCAATTACATATCCGCGGTCGATTATAGGCAGAAGGGGGCGCGCAAACTGCTCTGTAACCAGGATTGTCACGCCGACATCTCGGGTCCTCTTAATAGCCTGTACCAGCTCAACCTGGAGAATCGGACTAAGTCCCAGTAGGGGCTCATCGAGGAGCATCAGCCGTGGCTTCGCCATCAGCGCCATGCTCATGCAAAGCGCCTGCTGCTCTCCGCCGCTCATCAGGCCAGCTTTTCTTTTCTCTATTTCTTTCAAATGTGGAAAAATCGTATAGACCTGGTCGAAATCCTGCCGAGTAAGCTTTTTCCGGGTATACGCTGCAACCTGAAGGTTTTCCCTTACGTTGAAGTCTTTGAAAATTGGGTGCCTTTCGCGTGTCAGGACTATCCCCCGCTTGACCCGCCGTGTGACAATTTCATCAGTAATATCAGTGCCTTCAAACTCAATCTTGCCGTATACGGCTATCCGGACACCGCCGCTGCGGTCCTCTATTTCCTTAATGCGATAGATCAAACCGGACAGCGAGTGCATCAAAGTGCTCTTTCCTGCTGCATTGGAGCCCAGCACTCCTACTATCTCGCCCTTTGCTATGAACAAGCTGACATTATTAACGGCCAGGGCATTTTCGTAGTAGACCATCAATCCTTTTACATCAAGCATGGCTCCCATTATTTCTCCACCTCCTCGCTGGCGCCGAGGTAAGCGGTAATTGCTTCTTTGGAAGAAATCACGTCAGACGGCTTTCCTTCCATAATCTTTTGACCGTAATTCAACAGCATCAACCGGTTTGAAACTCTGACCAACTCCTTGACCCTGTGCTCCACCATAATAATGGTAATTCCTTTGTCCCTTATCTTCTCAATGACAAACATGGTGCTGGCTACCTCGGACATGCTCATCCCGGCGAAAAGTTCATCCAGGACAAGCAGGTCGGGCTGCATGGCAAGGGCACGCGCCAGTTCCAGCCTCTTCACGTACCCATGCGGCAGAACTCCCGCTGGTTTGAATGGGACAGATGTGTCACGTTCAAAGCCCACCTCCTCCAAATAATCCAGAGCTATGTCATCACGCTCTCCGTATTTCGATCCGGAGAACTTTAAAGATCTGGGAGAACATAAAGGTATAATGACATTTTTGTAGGCGGGCAGCTGATAAAACGGGCGCACCATCTGCAATGTTCGAGCTATACCCAACTCGGCAATCTTATATGGCGCCATGCCGGTTATATCCTTGTTGCGGAAGAAGACCTTGCCTGAATTCGGCTTCAGGAATCCAGTGATAAGATTGAGAAGTGTAGTCTTGCCTGCGCCGTTAGGCCCTATTATGCCCAGAAAATCATGCTCGCAGACATCAAAGCTGACGGAGCTAACAGCCGACAGTCCGCCGAAATGCTTTGACAGACCTTCAACTCTCAGGATAGGCTGAGTGCTCAATTTATTTCTACCTTCCTTTCAAATTGTTGATACCTGCGGACAATAAACGGGAATATCCCTTCCCTAATAGCAAGGACAAAAATGACCATTACTATGCCATATATTGCAATCCTCACGGGACCCAGGGCACGCAGGAACTCCGACAGTATTGTTAAAAGCGACGCGCCTAGGACAGCTCCCGCAAACGAACCTGCTCCGCCTATAACCACGCTGGCAATCGGCATTATGGAGTAGTCTGTGGAAAAGGCCGACAGCCCAACGTACATCAAATGATGTGAGATAACTCCGCCTGCAAGGGCGGTAACCGTGCTGGCAATAAAAAGTACCTGGATTTTCCGCCAGTTCACGTTGATGCCGGAGGCAAGAACCGCGATATCATCCTGCCCTATGGCCCTCGCAACCAGTCCCCAATCCGAGTCCATCAGCCGCCGGAAGCCGAAAAGGCAGATCAGCAGCAGTCCAATTGACACGTACGCAGATACCCAGAAATTAGGAAAGCCGGCTATTGACACGCCGGCGGTGCCCTCGAGGTAGTTAGTCGCTGTGATCACCCTGACGAGCAGCATGGGAAAAGCAAAGGTAATCATAGCGAAATATATGCCGCGTAACTTCAATGTTCCCATTAGAATAACTGTGCTCAGCAGTCCGCCTCCAAGGGCGCCGATCGGTATGGTGAGATATATTGGCCAACCCAGGAAGTGGCTGAACGTGCCGCAGATATATGCTCCCAGTCCTATGAACAGGCCGTGGCCGAGGGAGAACATTCCGGCAGTGCGCAGCAGGTCCCAGGTGAGGGCCAGTATTCCCATGATGGCAAGCAGTACTGATACGTTGGCCCAATATTCGTTTACAAACACCATCATCACTACTGGCAATAATAGTAAGAGGACAACAGGCACTATCCTTGGCAAAAGAAGATAGCTTAGTTCGCGCCACGAAGAAAGGGCGAACATATCCGTCGTCCGTGCATAGATGCCGCGATCGATCCTTTCTTTTCTATACTTTATTGTATCTGTCATGGTGCTACACCCTTTCTTCGAGTTGTTTTTGCTGGCCGAATATTCCTGATGGCCTGACAAGCAATACAAGGACGATGATGAGGAACGTGGCCACAATGGTCCATTGTTGATTTATGTAAGTAGCTGTCAGCGTCTGCGTAAAACCAAGAATGAGTGCGCCGACGATAATGCCCGGTGTGCTGCCAAGCCCTCCCAGCACGGATATTGCCAGGGCGTATACCAGTATGTCATATGCGCTGTCAGGCAAGAATTGCCCCTGCGGCAGGATACACAGTGCCGCAAAAAGCGCCAGTATGGAGCTGATGCCCATGGCCATCATTCCCAGCCGATCACTGCTCAATCCGATGGACAGCGCTGTCAGTTCGTCCTGCGAAATGGCCCTGAAGGCAAGCCCCATTTTGGTAAACTTTGTGACAATCCACAGCGCAAGGAAAAGCACTATGCCGATCGGGACAATAAGCAACCTCTGAATTTCCATGCCGTTACCCATTATATTAATGTAACCATGGACGAAGGGCTGAATGTAGTCATCGACGCCCAGCAACCCTGATGCCCTGATCATCTCTGTAATGAACAGCCCAATTCCCATTGTTACTATGACTTCAGAGAGAGTGGCGCCCCTTACGCGCCGTATGCCGTAACGATAAATTAGAATACTCACCATAAATATGACCACGGCTGATATGCCCACACTTCCCCAATACGGAAACCCTAACTTGTACGATAACAGCCAGACAATAAATCCGCCAAACAGATATAGCGATCCATATGCAAAATTGGCCACACCGGCTATACTCAGGATGAGACTGAACCCTACGGCAAGGATAGCAAACTGCATACTATTGATGATGCCAAATATGAGCACAGATAACATTTTATTGTCCCCCGAACAGCGATTACATCAGGGTCGTGCAAGATAATGCAAACCAAGGGCTGGAAATGGGGTAGTTTCCATTTCTTGAATCCTCACTTCCAGCCCTTAATGGGCAAACGTTAGCCTATTTTATTTTTTGTAGTACACATCAGCGTCAGCCACTGACGCCGGCCAGACGGTAACCCGTTTGCCGTCCTGCCACTGCATCATGCTGAAAATGGCCGTCTTCGTTGGATCAGGGCCATACGGACATTGATGATCGGCCGCCGTGAAAGTTATATGGCCGATTGCCCCGTCCATAGCATTGGTTTCCATATATGCGACCACTTTATCAGGGTCAGTAGTGCCGAGGGCTTTCCACGCATTGGTCAGCAAATAGACGCCATCATATGTTTCGGAAATGCCCAGGCTGCTGCCCATGTCACGCCCGGCCTTAGCTACCCAGTTATTGAAAAATGCGTTAGCTTTGGGCAGTTTGGGACCGATTGGAGCATTCCCGGCACCGTTTATCGCTATGCAGAAGCCATTGACCGCGCCCTGGGACTGGTCCCAGGTTTTCTGGCCGTAGAACGCGGTGGCGGAACCCAGCATAAACTGGTTCAGCCCAAGCGCTGCATACTGCCTCGGCATGGGAGCGCCCTCAGTCGAAAATAGATAGAACCCTACTTCGGCGCCGCTGCCCTTAAACTTATTCATGATTGCAGAATAGTCGGTTGTTCCCAGCGGGATGAAATCCTTGCCCATTACCTGCCAGCCTGCCTTCTGGACCAGGCCTTCAGTAACTGCTATTCCTGCCCTGGCAAAATCCACATCCTCGCCGAAAAGGTAAATCTTGCTAAAGCCAAATTTGTCCTTCACAGTGCCCAGTGTTGACATCAAGCAGCCCACCAGATCAATGTCCCTTGGAGAGATTTTGAACTGGTACTTGAACTTGGCAGGATCGGCGACAAAATTCTTCTGCCAGGTGGAGTTCACGCCGCCACCGTTAATTTGCACAATTTTGTCGGTGGCAGTATTTTGCATGATTGCCAGCTGCACTTCAGACCTGATAAGAGCGGAAACGATGCCATCCGGTTTCTGGGAAATAAGGTTCTGGTACGCAAGTATTGAATCCTGGGCAGGTACGCTTGGTTCGAGGTCACGATCGTCGATACTCACTATCTTGATCGGCCTTTTTACGCCGTCGATCGTGATGCTGCCGATCTCATCGGCAGCCAGCTGTGCTGCGATGACTGCGTCCTTCATCGGCGAATTCAGGCTTGCAGGCACACCAATTACCAGCGGCTGGGATGCCGGAGTAGCTGGTTTTGCAGGTGTCCCTGTTGAAGCGGGTGCACATCCCGCAATCAGAGCGATCAGCAAGACCACCGTAAGTGACAAGAACAGGAACCCGGCTACTTTGCCCTTCGAACATTGCCTTGACATTACCATGTCTCTACCTCCTCTGATTAATTATGTGAATATAATCCATCTGCCTAGCTACGCTTCGGATATGTAACAACCAGGATAACCGTAATGTAAAACTGATAAGTTTACAGTTACATAATTTAACATCGTTACGACGTGTTGTCAATAGCACGTTCAGTGACCGGTCAATTAATGCTGACTGAAAATTAGGAACGTGGGATATCGAATAACAGCTTCATTTTACGCAAGAACCTCCAGCCTGATCTCGGAACCCGTATTTTTTCCATTTCGCGCTGACGAGCTTCTGTACGCTGTCGTCGGGGTATTCACTGGCCTTGGGTGGATGACGCCTGTTGCCCCACTCCGGCTTTTTGGGATTGGTGGCCCAGTCGACCGTGGCGTCGACAAGCAATCTGGTGCTCTTTGGGCCGCCAAGTTGAAATTCTTCAGGATCGAAATGTCCGGCGGTATCGTCAGGATTGCTCAGGTCCAGCGGAAAAACAAAGAGGTCTTTGATGGGGTCCACATTGGCGTGGCAGGCCAATTGAACAGACCTCAAATCGTGGATATCAACATCATCCTCCACCACAATAATTGTGCGAAGTATATTGGTAGGTAGCTTGGACCCCCAGAGTGCCGCGGCGATCTGCCTGGGTTGTCCGTTATATGACTTGCGTATTTTGATCATGGCCATGGGGGCGGGAACAATGTCGACTATGCCCGATGCAAGCCCCTGTTTCTCGAAGATATCCCACATAAGAGCGTTGTAGGTAATATATGTTATGTGCCCGGTTTCATTGGCCGCTCCCTGCCACATTCCCTCCATGTTTCCGCGGAAAATGGGATCGTTGCGGTGTGTGATGCAGCTTACTTGTAGAACGGGGCCCATTTTACCCCATCCTCCGTAGTACCCGGTAAACTCGGCAAACGGCCCTTCTTTCTCGTAAGTGCTCAGGTCCGGTGATATCGTTCCCTCGACCACGATTTCTGCTGAAGCGGGGACCATCAGGTCAGAAGTCTCGCACTTTATCAGTGGCACAGGTTCCTGGCGGATTGCGCCCATATATTTATATTCGTCACCCGGAAATGGGCTTGACCCGGCAAACACCATTGACGGGTCCCACCCATAGACGACGGCGGCCGGCATCGGCTTGTTCATTCTCTTGTATTTGGCAAAATGCTTGCCCCAGTCTTGCGAGGACAGCAGGCACTCCGAGATGCGGTTTTTATCCACGATCATGCCCCTGTAAGTCCCAACGTTTAGCTCCCCCGTGTCTGGGTCCCGTGTAACGGTCCCTGCCCAGGTATTGATGTACCTGCCACCATCATAAGGATGCCACTGCGGCACAGGAATCTGATAAAGGTCTATGTCCTTTCCCTTTATAATATTTTCTTTGACCGGCCCTGATGTCACTACCACTGGGTCAACCGGCTCGCGCAAGCGCTTTCTGAGCAGGTCGGCAAGTTCGTTGTAAGGGATCCCACGCGGCATTCCGAACATCATAGCCACACGGGCACGGCTACTCATCCCGTTCGAAAAAAGCTTGCGGCACCAGGTATTTTTATACCCCTTAATATTCTCAAAAAGGATGGCAGGGCCGCGGCTAAACATGGAGCGGCGGAGTATTTCACCGATTTCGAGGTTCCAGTCAACTTCCTCCGTTATCCGTAAAAGGTCACCTTCCTCTTCCAATGCGGTGATCCAATGTCTTAAGTCTTTGTATCCCATTCAAAACCTCCTTTTTTACGTAAAATTGACGTAACGGTGTTTCAGAAACAAAAAGATTATGATAAGATGATACGGGAAATTCTATGAACAATGTTTTATCATGGGGCAATAACTTTTGTCAAGGCAGATAGTAAATTGCCAATTGACAGCAAAGAAACAATAAGAAAAAAGATACTGAAAGCGACACTCGATATATCGGACAAGGTTAACTACGAGGATGTCACCATGCGCGATGTGTCCAGGGCTGCTGATGTCTCATTAGCCAGTATTTACGCACATTTCTCCAGCAAGGAACAATTGCTGGTAGAAATGGCCGATGAAAAGTTGAGTGAACTTGTGGCCGGGTTGAAGGACCATGACAGCCACATTGTCGGCACTCTGAACAGGCTTAAGCTTTTTACCTGGAATTACCTGAAGTTTCACGAGACCAATCCCAAGATTTCCTGGGTAATCTACATGAGCACTAATGTGCAGCACTGGCATCGAAATCTAGGCCTGTGGAAGGACACGAGAGCACTTGGTGACATCTTTCGCAACATTCTAGTGGAAGGGGAGGCTGAAAAAGAGGTCCGGCCGGAGATCAATTTGCGTCTCGTTAGCCATCAATATTTTGGAGGGCTGCGATTTCTGGTGGTCAACTGGCTGTTGGGCGACAGAAAATGGAGTCTAACATCAGATACTGATGCGTTTGCTGAGATAACTTTTCAGGCGGTAAAGAACACAAATTCCGAACGGCTTGATGTGAGATGCCCATTTTTAGTTGCCAATGATAATGTAAAACTGTAATACGGATGGGCGGAGAGGCATCATTTATTATTGAGAGGATGAAAAGAGATGAAAGCAGATAAAGTAGTTATCGTCGCTATTACCGGCGCTTCGGGAGCTATCTATGGGATACGCCTGCTGGAGGTCCTGTCCGGCCTGGCCCAGATGCGGACGCACCTGGTTATCTCCAGCGCAGCCGAAATAACTGTGAAACACGAGACCTGCTGGGACCTGCATAGGATCAAGGCCCTCGCTACATGCTGCTACGATGTGGATGCCATAGAGGCCGCCATCAGCAGCGGATCTTTCAGGCGTGATGCCATGGTCATTGCCCCTTGCAGTGTGAAAACTCTATCGGCTGTTGCAAACTCATATGCAGACAACCTTATAACCCGGGCAGCCGATGTAACGCTGAAAGAGCGTGGCAGACTGATATTACTTGTCAGGGAGACGCCACTGCACCTTGGCCATTTAAAAAACATGGTTGCTGCTACTGAGATGGGCGCCGTAATCCTTCCCCCCGTGCCCGCATTTTATC
This sequence comes from Dehalococcoidia bacterium, assembly GCA_050014895.1. Taxonomy (GTDB): domain Bacteria; phylum Chloroflexota; class Dehalococcoidia; order GIF9; family UBA5629; genus JAFGLP01. The sequence continues at coordinate 1,094 of JBEKCL010000128.1, read as the reverse complement.
ATCATCCCAAAGGCATTTCGGAGATCGTGGATCAGACCGTAGGCAAAGTCCTGGATTTGCTTGAGATAGAGAATAAGCTGTTTGAAAGATGGGATGGCGCAAAGATCCTGGGCTAAATGAGTTACCGCGCGATGAGCATGAAAGAAATAATGCGCATCACCAAGGGCAGGGGCCGCACCAGAATACATCTCTCTTTGTTTTTCATGGGAAGTGACATAGTCCTATTCGTTTACAATAAGAACGCTCATTGCGGCGCCGTGAGTATTGCAGAATTCGATCATGCAGAAAAACGCTCTTCCGTGTCAGTGTTCACGCGGCTTGGTCACAAGGACGATGCCATTGCGCAACAGGCAGCCTATCTGATCAGCAAAACCTTCAGGTGCACCTGCTGTGTGATGGCGGGAGTTCACGTCGATTCCATTACGAAGCAGGAGATAGCGATAGTGCTGAAGAATACTAACGCGGCTATAGACGATCTGCTGAAAGAACTTTCAGAACTGAATACGGTGCGCACTGAATGATACGCGCGCGATAACCCAGGGAAAAGGGGGGCGGGCGGCCCCCTCCTGATATCCTGTTATTCAGATTAATATCGATTACTTCTTCGACCTGGCTACCGATCGTGCCATCCTGTCCAGCTTGAAAATGGTCGTAAATTCCATGTTTTTGCTGAGCCAGAGTTTTTTCATGATTACGGAGTCGGTGATGGCGCCCCTGTAAGCCAGGCCATCTGCAAGGGTTTTTGGATTTTTGGATACCAGGACAAAATCGGGTTTGGCCAGCTTCTTTTCCTGCAGCGTGATGTTCCCGTCATTTATCAGGATTGCAAATTCACCGCCTGTCATCTTGACCTGTATATCACGTTTCCAACCGGCAATGTCTTTGCGTGCCCGTTCGGTGACGTTCATTCGCTTGATCACCGACGCAATTTCTTTCAAAGCTTTTTTATAAGCTTCAACGTCTTTGGCTGTAGCCTTGGGAAGTTTGGGTTCAACCGGCGCTTCCCAGTTGATCTCTGATGCAAGAAGGCCCTTCTTGGCAATCTGTGCCTTGCTCAGCTCGGATGTGGGTACGCAGAAAATATCGCTTATCTC
>JBEKCL010000127.1:0-10441 GCA_050014895.1 Dehalococcoidia bacterium | reverse complement strand
TTGAAAAGTTAAATTCGAAAGAGATAGAAAATGAAAGAGAAACCAGTAATTTTAGTTGTCGATGACCTGCCCCAAAACGTTGAACTTCTCGAAGCATATCTTGTTCCAGAGGGTTATGAGATTGTCAAGGCGGCAAGCGGTGAAAAAGCGCTGGAGATACTTGCCGCTGATCACATTGACCTGATCTTGCTGGACGTAATGATGCCGGGAATGGATGGTTTTGAAGTCATCCGCAGAGTCAGGCAAGATGATAAACACCGGCTGCTGCCGGTCATTTTAGTTACCGCATTGCACGAAACGGAAGACCGGGTAAAAGGAATTGAAGCAGGGTGTGATGATTTTCTTTCAAAGCCTATTGAAAAGATGGAGCTCCTGGCTCGGGTCAAATCTCTTCTAAAGGTCAAGGCCTACAACGACCTGATGAGTGACTATAAGAAAGAGCTGGAGTCTGAGGTAGCCAGGAGGACCGGGGAATTAAAGCATGCCGTTGAGAGCATAAAAGTAGCTTCGCTGGATACGATTTACCGGCTCTCCATGGCCTCTGAATATAAGGATGAAGACACCGGCGCGCATATTAAGCGCATGAGCCGTTATTGCACTGCCATTGCCCGCCGCATGGGACTGGGCGAAAATACTGTTGAAACCATCCTTTATGCAGCTCCTATGCACGATTTGGGTAAGATAGGTATCCCCGACATGATATTGTTGAAACCAGCCAAACTTAACCAACTGGAGTGGGAAATTATGAAGCTGCATACGGTCATTGGTGCCCAAATCCTCAGGGGCTCGGACGCCGAATTCATCCGGCTGGGAGAGACTATAGCCCGGCATCATCACGAAAAGTGGGATGGAAGTGGCTATCCGGGTGGTCTAAAGGGTATAGAGATACCAGTCGCCGGCCGCATCGCGGCAGTCGCTGATGTATTCGATGCCCTGACGTCCAGGCGACCCTATAAGGAAGCATTCCCTGTGGAGAAGTCACTGGCCATCATTATGCAAGGTAAAGGGAGCCACTTTGATCCGGATGTGGTGGATGCTTTCTTTGCCATCCAGGACGAGATACTCTCTATCAAGCAGCAATATAGTGAAGAAAATGAACAGGCCCCGGACATTCCTGGGCTAAAGGCTTTGTTGCAGCAGTACAGCAGAGGAATTGCCCAAAGAGCCAGGGTATCAGAGGTTGAGCAGAAAAAGTCGGGGAGCTTGATCTGACCCGGATATGAGAATATTATTGAAATAATAAAGGGGGCACATCGGACGATGTGCCCCCTTTAAGTTACCTGTTTATAAAGTTTATTACCGCTTCCTCATGACGAAGTACAGTATCACGATAATGACTATGACTGCTAATGCTATCAAGAGATAAATCCATAAATCAGAAGACGCCTGCCCGGACGCGCTACCTGGTATACAAAGAGGCACATCCTGCTCGTAAGCGCCACCGACATTGACTCTGTAAGTTGCTGCTTTTTGTGCGCCGCTAACTAACCAGAAGTCACAAACTACGGCATTTGCCCCTAGATTAAATGTTTTTTGGCCGATGTCGGCATTATTTCCCCGTAACGTGGCAACAACTGTCTGGGGAGTGGTGCCGGTATTTTTCAGGCAGAGTGTTACTTTATCAGAGGTGCCCTCCGTTGAGGCGCATACAGTGCTAATCACGTAGTTAGACAGCCCCACAGGGGGAACCTGTGATGGGCTTGCTCCTTGATTAGAAGTTGCAGGTACCCCGCCCGATCCGCGAGGATTTTCAGCAGGAGCTAACGTGATATGCAGAGGGTAAACCCGGGATCCTAAACAGCCGTTGGCGTCGATTGCAGTGATTGTAAAAGTGTAAGTCCCCGGCCTTTTGGGTGTACCCGAGAGCTTGCCGTCGGAGGACAGTTTCAATCCCAGGGGCACTGACCCATAGGTCACGAAGAACATATACGGTGCCTGTCCACCGCTGGGCATAAAGGTCATGATATAGTCTTCGCCCTCAACCACTGCGGGAAGATTCATTGGAGCAACAGCGATGGGTGGACAAACACCACCGTTGACGACGATATTGTAAATCTGGGCCCCTGAACAATTGGCGGGGCTGCCCTTGGTGTCAGTTGCAGTGACTGTAAAAGTGAAACTGCCTGCCGTTGTCGGTGTACCCGATAGCACGCCGGCGGAGGACAGAGTCAACCCCGCAGGGAGCGACCCCGTGTACGTAAATATATACGGTCCTGTCCCATTGCTGGCCGTTATGGTCTGAGTAGCATAGACAATGCCGATTGTCCCTGCCGGAAGGGGAGGCGTTGGAGCAAGAGTGATCGTTGGACAACCAGCCGGATTGATGACGATCGTGTAAATCCAGGACCCGAAACAGTTGGGGGTGACACCGGTATCAGTTGCTTGGACTGTAAAAGTGAAAGTACCCGTTGCCGTCGGAGTACCTGATAGCAGGCCGCCGCTGGCGAGCGTCAATCCCGTGGGTTGCGCCCCCGCAATTACTGTATAAGTATAAGTTCCTGTCCCTCCAGTGGCCGTAATTGCCCGGCTGTAAGGTACAGACAATTGTCCATTAGGGAGAGTCGTAGGCGCCAGGGTGATCGTAGTACAAAGGGAACAAACGGTGATGGCTGCGGTGTCCAGGTTTACTGCGCCATTTCGCGCCAGGACTCTGCCGGCAATTGTTGCGCCCGTATTCATGGTGATCGTTGTGAGCGCCAGAACATTTCCTACGATCGCACTGCCGGTACCGAGTGTCGCCGAGCTGCCGACCTGCCAAAATACATTGCAACTTTTACCGCCGCTCCCGGTCTGGAAAACAACACGTGAATTGGCTGCAGTCGTGAGCGTGCTACCTATCTGGAAAATCCAGACATCAGTTGGGCCACCGTTGAGGGTGAGCGTTCCTGTCAACTGGGCCGCCGATGTAAATTTATAAACGCCTGGCACTAGCGCAGGCAGGCTACCCAGATCAGTACCCGAATAGTCTTGAGTGTAAGGCTGGCCTGCCGCAGCATTGTATGCAGTGGTGAGATCCGTCTGGGCCAGTATCGTGGCCGCATCATTTCCTACATGTATAATATTGGGGGCTAACACGGTACCAGGGGGAAAGCCGGTGATCGCTGAACCAGGGGCGACACCCACATCCCCTCCGATGATAACGGTATTGCCGGTATTGGTTACCGTCGTGCCGGCCAGGACCGAATAATTCCCCGCAGTGCCCAGCGATGGCGCGGTTGCGGCCTGTGCCGGGGAGGTGACAGAAAGGAGCGCTCCCAATCCCACGCTCAGCACCATAACCAAGGCCAGTGCTCCTCTCAATATTGACCTGAATATTTCCTTCATATTAAACCACTAGCCTCCGTAAAATTCATTATTTTGTTGTAATATAGTATAAATGGTTTCATATGTCAATATGCAGCAAGATGTTTTAGGAAGCTATATCAAATGGCTCCTCCCATAAAATATATTTTCACTATTGGCATATAACTGAAATCATGGCTAACGGTTTCGCCGCTGGCTGAGACGCCCGGGTTTCCAGCCCTTCCGCCACTCTATTGATTGCTTCTGGCGGCCGCGCTGGCGTGTTATATATTCCTGACCCAATTGATGAAAACCTGTTTCTACCGCAAATTTGGTGACTGGCGGAAACATACTATAATCTAACTATGATGAATAATATTGATGGGAAAGGAAGAGATACACTGGAGCGGATCGCTCGCCGTGTGATGGTGGAGCGCGGTTTTCAAACTGATTTTTCAACGGAAGCCCTTGGTCAGCTTGCGCAAATGCAGGAAGTTCATGAAGAAACGGGGCCTGCCACAAAGGACTTGCGCAGTCTGCCCTGGGCATCGATCGATAATGACGATTCCCTTGATCTGGACCAGCTAACAGTGGCGGAGGCCCTGCCGGATAATGCGGTGAGGATCCGTGTGGCAGTGGCTGACGTAGACATACTGGTAAAAAGGGACACGGCCATCGATGAGTACGCCCATCAGAACACTACTTCGATCTACACAGCCGGTAAGATTTTCCCTATGCTCCCGGAGAAATTGTCTACCAATCTAACGTCCCTCAATTTCCAGGAAGACCGCCCGGCCATCGTGATCGATATAGTGGTTGACGACGCCGGCGAGTTACAAAGCCCCGATATATACCCTGCCACGGTCTATAACTATGCCAAGCTGACCTACAGGAGCGTTGGGGCCTGGCTGGAAGGCACAGGGCCTGTTCCGGAGGCCATCACGGCAGTCCCAGTGCTTGCCGATAATCTCCGCTTACAGGACCGGGTGGCCCAGAAGTTGAAGGCCAAAAGGCATGAACATGGCGCCCTGGACCTGCAGACAGTGGAAGCCCGCCCGGTCTTTGACGGAGACGTGATTAAAGACCTTCAGGCGGAGACGAAGAACAGGGCCACTGAGCTGATCGAGGATTTCATGATAGCGGCAAACGATGTGACAGCGCGTTTTCTCCATGAAAAGAAGGTCGCATCATTGAGACGTGTCGTCCGCGTTCCCAAACGTTGGGACAGGATCGTGGAAATCGCCGCTCACCTCAACTACCAGCTTCCCGCAGTACCGGATTCGAAGGCGCTTAATCTCTTCCTGACCGCACAAAAAACAGCCAACCCGGTTGCTTTTCCCGACCTTTCCCTCTCCGTCATCAAGCTGCTCGGCTCAGGTGAATACGTCGTCGAGCTCCCGAACGAGATTGCGCCCGGACACTTCGGCCTCGCTGTCCAGGACTACACACATTCCACGGCTCCCAACCGGCGGTTCCCCGACCTGATTACCCAGCGCATGCTTAAGACAACCCTGGCAGGGTCATCAATTGCATATAAACAGGACGAGTTGGTGGAACTGGCTGCACATTGTACGCAGAAAGAAGATGATGCCAAGAAAGTGGAACGGCAGGTTGCTAAATCGGCTGCGGCCATGCTCCTTTCCTCAAGGATAGGGGACCAGTTTGATGCAATCTGCACGGGTGCTGCGGACAAGGGGACGTGGGTGCGCATCTTCAAGCTGCCCATTGAAGGACGGTTGGCCAGCGGATTCCAGGGCATCGATGTCGGCGCCCGGCTGAAAGTGCAGTTGGTCCGCACCGATGTAGAGAAAGGCTTTATCGATTTCAAGAAAGCCTGATTACCAGCATTAGTAAAATGAAAAGCCGTTGCTGCTGCTGCGGAATTATGGCTTTTCCAGCGTACAGGGTGGTTTGATTAGTGGATATATCAGCCGCCTATACAGACTAGAACCTGCTCCTTCATCAAAATATCATAACTATTTAACGTTGCCCCTTTTTTTTATATTACTAATCCATATCACGAATGATAAGATTTTCGTAATTGCTATTAGTGACTGACGCGTCTGAATAACAGACAACAATTGGTAGAAAATTGCATTTAGCGGCATGTGGTCATGGGAGCAAAGTAACAAGTAATCACAAGAGAGATACGCACAGGGCGGATGCCAGGTTTGAAATAAACATAGAAGACAAGACGGTTTTTGATGACTGTTTACAATAAAAAAATAAAGGACGTGCCGATATCAAAGGCAATAAAATTTTGGAGGTAATTACATTGAAAAAGTTTGGTTTTCTTTCTTTATCGTTACTACTACTGATTCTTATCCCAAGTTGTGTTACAGTTCAAATACAGGCAGAACAGCCTCCAGTTATTGGGACCTTTAGCAGCAGTCCATCAGCCATTAATCCTGGTGGCACCTCAAATCTTGTGTGGAATGTTACTGGAGCTAACACGGTGAGTATAGACAATGGTATAGGTCTGGTTAGTGCCGTGGGGGCCAAGGTAATATCACCAACTACATCAACTGTATTTACCATAAGTGCTACCAATTCCACTGGTACTGTTACTAGGTCAGTGGTGACTACTGTCAACCCGGCGCCATCCAACCCTGTGTCATTTATGGTAACCAATGTCGTAGCAACTGTTGAGCCGATGACCTTCACCGGTACTTGTCCCAAAACTTTCACTCTTACCGCTACTATCACTGCCAACGGTCCCGGCACGGCTACTTACAGGTGGGAAAGAGAAGATCTCAGATATAGTGATGTTAAAAGCATCACCTTTGACACAGCCGGTACACAAACAACAACAATGCAGTGGGATTTTAGTGAAACGACTGCCGGCTGGATTCGAGTCCATGTTTTGACCGGTGATGTAACGTCGAGTCCTGTAAATTACACATTAACTTGTAATGGTGGCTGATTATTAGTGACAGGCATCATAGTGGGTGTCGATCAGTATCAATTCACCAGTCCCAGGGGACATATTTCCTCACGCATGGGCATGATTAGGATAGACTAAATCTGCTGCCATTGGTGGCCACAAAACCGTCACCAATGGCAGCAGCAAATCTAATCCGGCATTTAACGTGTTCAGCTTCGCCATCTGTGAGCATAATTGATCTCCGGTACGGACCATCCCTCTCATTATTTCTGGCTGGTGTGTTACCCCAAAGACCAGGGCGGGATCCTGCTCCTTCGTTAAAATATCATAACTATTTAACTTCCTGCTTTCTTATTGTATTACTAATCCATATTTCAAATGATAAGATTTTGACAATTGCTATTAGTGACAGACATGCTTCAATAACAAACTGCAATCAATAGCAACATATTTTAAGAGGTGACCATGATGAAAAAAATAGTCATTCTTTCTTTATCACTATTGTTATTACTGATTCTCATCCCGGGTTGTTTTACATTTCAAACTTCGCCATCCGCTGCTACCCCGCCGGCTGGCACTGTTAACAGCTCATGGGTGACTACTGTCAACCCTGTACCATTGCCAACCCTTGTTCCGGCCTCCTTTGCGGTGACCAGTGTCATAGCCAATACTGAGCCACGAAACTCCACCGGTTGTTTTAACCTTTACGCTAATATCACTGCCGATGGACCCGGCACGGTCACTTACATATGGGAATCAACCAATGGCGGTGGATATAGTTATACCTGGACTATCACATTTCCCGCAGCCGGTACGCAAAAAATAGCATTACCGGTGGAAATGAGTGCATTGTCTTCCGGTCCGTATCGAGTCCACGTTTTGACACCTAATGATGTAGTATCGAATTCGACATATTACACAACCTGTGCTCCCTAATATCGTAACGTATAAGAGTAGGGACGTATTGATGTCACACGTAATATATTTTTGAAGGTAACCACATTGAAAAAAATAGTCATTCTTCCTTTATCACTATTGTTATTACTGATTCTCATCCCGGGTTGTTTTACATTTCAAACTCCGCCATCGGCGGCAGTCACGCCATCGGCGACCACCCCGTCTCCGGCTATCATAGTATTTAGTAATAATCCAACTACCATTAATTCAGGTGGTACATCAACTCTATTGTGGAATGTTGCTGGGGCTACATCCGTGAGTATAGACCAGGGTATAGGCCAGGTTGATGTTGCCGGGAGCAGAGTGGTATCACCGGCTAAATCCACTGTTTATACAATAAGTGCTACCAACACTACCGGTACAGTTATCAGATCATCAGCGACCATCATCGTTTCTGCGCCCGTTCCTCCGACACAAAATACAAATAGTAATCCTGTTATCAGCTTTACCGCCACCTACCGCGGAGGTACTTCGTGGCAACTTATCTGGAATGTGTCAAACGCTACGCAGGTAGTCATCCAGCCTGATATAGGCCCTGTTAACCCAATCGGCAGCGCTATGGTCACAGTACCCTCAGGGCAAACTAAACTGTACAGGTTAGAGGCAGTAAACGACTGGGGATGGGCCTATTGGCAGGTCGTTATGGGAACCCCTTAAATCCCAGCTATATATATTTCGTAGTTAGAGCATCCATTTTGGAAGGAGGTTGAAATGAACGCCAGGAATGTTATACAAGCAATTGATACGGATAAAAAGCTTATGGTTTTATTGGGTTTAATGGTACTGGACGGTGTCGTTTTTATATGGCTGCTAATAACATCAGGTATATGGTTAGTTCTCTTTTAATTCCCATTGAATGGGTCTGGCGTTACAGAATGTGTGTTGCCTCACATAGAGATATTGGCTGCGATCAGTAGGCAGTTCAAGGCATCACCCAACGTAAGGAGAAAAAATGTTTTGGAAAAGAAAGGCAAAAATATCCCAGGAATACTCCGATAGTATCATCAATACCGTGCGTGAGCCTTTAATCGTTCTGGACCAGGATTTAAGGGTGGTCAGCGCCAGTCGCTCGTTTTATGAAGTCTTTAAGGTAAAACCTGAAGAGACTGTGGGGCAGCTTATTTATGACCTGGGCAATAAACAGTGGGATATCCTCAGGCTGCGGGAATTGCTGGAGGACATCCTGCCCAATAAGGCGACCTTTGATGACTATGAGGTGGAACACGATTTTCCTGGTATTGGCAGACGCACCATGCTTTTAAATGCCCGGAGGATCCCCAGACCACCGGAAAAGCTAAAAGTTATTCTCCTGGCTATCGAAGATATCACGAGGCGCAAGGGTATGGAAGAATCTTATCTTGGTTTAGCAGCAATTGTTAATACATCTGTTGATGGAATTATTGGAAAAACTTTGCAAGGAGATATTGTTAGTTGGAATAAAGGGGCAGAAAAAATATACGGTTATACCAAAGAAGAGATGCAGGGCCAAAATATTTCTATTTTAGCTCCTGCTGGTTACCAAGAGGAAATACTTGACCAACTAAAAATGCTGCGAGCCGGAGAACTGATTAAAAATCATGAAACAAAACGTGTCCGGAAAGATGGCGTAGTAATTGATATTTCCTTGACGCTATCGTCAATCAAGGACAAGGTGGGGAATATTTATGGCGTGTCGGCCATTATGCACGACATAACCGAACAGAAAAAGGCAAAGCAGGTGCTGATGGTCAGTGAATACTCCGAAAGCATTATCAACACTGTGCGTGAACCTTTAATCGTTCTGGACCAGGCTTTAAGGGTGGTTACCGTCAGCCGTTCCTTCTATGAAGTTTTCAAGGTAAAGCCTGAAGAGACTGTGGGGCAGCTTATTTATGACCTGGGCAATAAACAGTGGGATATTCCCAAGCTGCGGGAACTGCTGGAAACAATCCTTCCCCAAAAGGCAACCTTCGATAACTATGAGGTTGAACACAATTTTGCCACCATTGGCAGGCGCGTAATGCTTCTAAATGCCCGGCAAATTCAAAGAGGGATGGGCAAGGAACGAATCATCCTCCTGGCAATCGAGGACATCACCGAGCGTAAGGAGATAGAAGCCGGCCTGGAGAAGACCCGAAAAGAACTGGAGGTTATAAAAAAAATCGCAGATGAGGTCAGTGAATTCGCTGAGAGCGTCATCAACACTGTGCGTGAACCCTTGATTTCTTTGGATCAAGACCTCAGGGTGGTCACCGTCAGCCGTTCTTTCTATGACTTCTTTAAGGTAAAGCCTGAAGAGACCGTGGGGCAGCTTATTTATGACCTGGGCAATAAACAGTGGGACATACCCAAGCTGAGGGAACTGCTGGAAACCATCCTTCCTCAAAAAACAACCTTTGATAACTACGAGGTTGAGCACAATTTTGCTATCATAGGCAGGCGCATAATGCTTCTGAATGCCCGGCAAATTGAAAGAGGAATGGGCAAGGAACGGATAATCCTGCTGGCCATTGAGGACGTCACGGAACGCAGGGATATAGAAAATGGGCTGGAAAAAGCCCATACAGAGTTAAAGGAGTTGGCAGCCGAGTTAAACCGCGCCGCCCGGGCAAAATCTGAATTTTTGGCCAACATGTCACATGAGCTCAGGACGCCGCTTAATTCCATCAACGGCTTCTCGGAGGTATTATACGACGAGACATTCGGACCGCTTAATGTAAAGCAGAGGCAATATGTTAACAATGTTTTAACCAGCGGAAAGCACCTTCTGTTACTTATTAACCAGATCCTTGATATGGCAAAAGTTGAAGCCGGAAAGATGAAGCTGGCATTGTCCGTCTTACCCATGAGGAGCCTGTTAAATGAGCTTTCCATGCTGGTAGCGGATATGGTCAGTAAAAAGAAGCTTCAAATGTTGCTTGAAATAGCAGAAGATCTGCCTGATATTGAGGCGGATGAGCTCAAGGTCAAAGAGATAATGTATAACCTGCTTTCAAACGCAGTTAAATTTACCCCCGAGGGTGGTAAAATCGGCATGCGGGCCAGGAAAGCCGGTTCCGAGATAGAAATAGTGGTCTGGGATACGGGGGTCGGTATCGCATCTGAAAATATGGGGAAAATATTTGAAGGGTTTTTCCGTGTCGATACCCCATATTCCCGGGTAACTGAGGGGACAGGGCTCGGTTTGCCGCTCTCTAAAAAGCTGGTTGAGCTGCAAGGTGGGAAGTTTTCCGTAGAATCAGGGGGGCTAAATAAAGGCACAGAAGTCAGGTTTACTTTGCCTATTGTATCAACGAAGGAGGTGTGAGATGAGCAAGAAAGCACTAATTGTCGATGATA
>JBEKCL010000126.1:0-10442 GCA_050014895.1 Dehalococcoidia bacterium | reverse complement strand
AGTACGTTCTCTCTATAAGTTATATTCCCGACGGTTCTAGCCGGTCTCTCATCCAAAACGATCACTTCGGCCTGCTTGCCAGAGATTCCTCGGGCAAATGGGTGAATGCCGTCACAATGAATAGTGGCGGTATTGAGAAGTTCGTTACAGGGGCCTGGGACCCGATTTATAAGTTAGGCACTTGTGGGGTGGATACGACTACGAACACAGCCTGGGCGGTTATTAATTACAACGGGGATTTTGCCGCTGGTCAATTTCCCTCTTTTCAAAAGTGATGATAGAGATTATATTGACCACTGCATTGGAACAAGTCCATATCTTAACAATCTCGTTATCTGATTAAAGGAGGTAACCAAATGGCGGTAAAAACTAAAAAGGATGCAGTAACGGCACTCGCGGAAGTAAACATTGACCGTCGTTTCTTTTGTGAGGATGGTTGTATATGCGGTAGCCTGGCGGAACTTGTAGAATGCCTGGGGAAAATGTCTCCTGATACTTTCCATCACCACGTTACATTATCCAATAATGACTTTAGTAATTGGGTGCGTCACGTTCTTGGTGATGATAAGCTTGCTGAGGACCTGCTAAAGGCTACCGATCCTCAGCAAGCGAGAAAAATGATTAAGGAAAGAATAAAATGGCTTCAAAAGAAAGCAAGTTAGATGTTCACGCCTAGTCACTCTGCCCTCCATAAATTAGCCATAAACCTTTGCGGGTGCAATTATCTTTGATGCCAAAAGGCGTTGAGTCCACGAGTGCATGGAGGTCCGTCACCATTTGGTGATAGTGTGCGCTATACTCGGCGTCGGTAATGTCTGCCTAACCGTTGCTAAAGTCCTTTCACCCTTAATAAATAATTAACATTTGTTATATAAGATATATTAAAATAAAGACAGGGGACCCAGGCTTTTATAAATGACAGCTTAGTTCTACTATTTTCGAAGTAGGTGGCAAATTCAAGAAATCCCCAATAGTGAAAACAGAAACTTAAAATTATGGCTATAAAATTAAAAACGAGTTCTGTTTTTCTTATTATTACAATACTCATATTAATACTGGCAGTCGCTAGCTGTAGTTTCGAGATAGTTTCTCCCGCTTCTAATAGTATGCCGCCATCTTCGTCATCTCCAACTGCCCAATCTACTCCCAGCACTTCAACAAATCCCTCTGTCGAACCGATATCTATAGCTCCTTCAACAGCAACCAATTCCGCTTTTCCAGACTTTGTATCTGTAATAACCGCGGTCGAGCCATCAGTGGTTGCTATTACTACCAAAGTGACCGGATACAGTATTTTTGGAAATGCCATTACGGAGCAGGGCGCGGGATCAGGCTGGATAATCGATAAAAATGGGCTTATTGTGACTAATAATCATGTCGTGGAAGGGGCTAGCAATGTATCTGTTACATTAAGGGATGGGAGGACCTTTACGGCAGACACTGTACACACTGACCCTGTAGCTGACCTGGCAATAATCAAGATTAATGCTCAAGACCTGCCGGCTCTTCGATTGGGCGATTCAAGCAAATTGCAGGTTGGTCAGTGGGTAATAGCTATTGGCAACTCTCTTGGGATGGGAATCAGCGCCACTAAAGGCATTGTTAGCGCATTAGGGGTTACTCTTTCAGAATCCCAAGGTCAATCACTCTACGATCTTATCCAGACTGACGCTGCCATTAATCCAGGAAATAGTGGGGGACCTTTAGTGGACCTGGCTGGGAATGTCATCGGTATTAACAGTGCAAAGGTGGCTGCAGTAGGAGTGGAAGGTATGGGCTATGCTATCAGCACAAAAGCAGCCTTGCCAATCATAAACGATCTTATTAATAATGGTTATGTCATCCGTCCCTACTTTGGAGCAGATTTCTACACAATGGATCGATCTATAGCCCGAAGGTACAGCCTGGCCGTCAATGCTGGAGCACTCGTTACCCAGATTTACTCTGGTGGTCCCGCTGACAAAGCCAGAATAAAAGCTGGTGATGTGATCATTAATATCGATGGTAAAGATGTTATATCTGCTGATGATCTGTCGAGCATCTTACAATCTGATCAAATTGGCCAGAAGGTAAAGATAACATATTACCGAGGTAGCAACCAAAACACGGTTACTGTCATATTGACACAGACGGCTCCTCCATAATAAATACACCCCCGATATACACTCAGATACCCGAGATAATTGAATTTGGCGCTTTTCAATGCCGCTTCAATAACCTAGGGGATTATAATGCTACTTTCTGCCTCTGAGTCCCGTGTCGTGGAAAGTTCATTAAAAAGCTGCCTTTTACCAGCACAATTTTAGTGTGGGATCGCCGAGGATAACCGTAGTAGCAAACAGGAATTCGCGGTTGTCTGAATATGGACTGACCAGCGGGACATTGATGTGGGATAGTATGGCATCCCCAATGCTCATGTGACCCGACATCGCGGAAGCAATGTTGGCTCCGAAGAACCCTTTTATATTATTACCCATTCCACCGGACTCGTTCGTGGTACCTTTGGCTACCAGTACCGAGCTGGTGGCACTGTACAATATCGAAGTTAAAAAATTACCGGGATAATCTATGTTGCCGACTGCACAGCCGTTGCTCCAGAAAAAAACAGTGCTGACCGGTTTGTTTTCAACCAGGTCTACGGTCAGTTTACCGCTCGAAGTATACCATCCATGCGCATCCTGTACCGTGAAATCAGCGAAACCTTCTGTCAGAGCTTGGTAGCCGTCGTTGAGACCGAGACCCGGTGTCTTTGTATCGAAATACAGATGAGCATTATTCCCTTTACTGAACGGCAACCAGGCATAAGTGCCTGCACGGAGGTAGCTCAGGTATTGAGCATCCTGATCAGTGCTGGTTGATTTATAGTGTTCATTGATTTCAATAAACCCCCGGGATATGTTCGACTGACCTGAACGATAAGCATGGTTCTTGGAAAAATAACGGTTTATCGATTCGATGGTCTTTGAGATATCCCCCTTATAAAGCGGCAAAAGACCAAACCAGATTTCCCAGTTTAAATCACCTGTATGGGTGTCATACGAGTACTCGTGTTTGCCCGGCGATTTATAGCTGGGAGACGCTCCGAATGTTCCATTAAGGTCCGTGTAATACTGGAAGCTGATTGTCTCTTCTGTAAGTGACGGTATACTCGGATTTGTGGATTTCTCGGTCACTAGTTGGTAGGCATGAGGTAAATCCCCGAACGCTATTGCCCCGGCAAGCTGCCCTTTTGTTTGAGTGTACATTTGCACCAAATACGAGCGAACTTCAGATGGATTCTTGAAATCGGATAGCCGCTGGATAACGGTATAACCATCCTTGCATAGATCGCTGGCAAACTGTTCCAGCCCGGTACTTATACCATTAAGCAGGCGGGTATCTACCAGAAGAATAATTACACGATCACCGCCGCGACAAAGTTCACGGGAAACAGTTCCAGATGTTGTTTGAGGGCTGGTTGGTGTTGCTGTTGAGGCGGAAGATGCCGGCGATGAAATTGGCGTTTTGGATATGGGCGCAACAATCTGAGTACAGGCTGTGGTTTCCATTAAAGCGATAACAGATATACCAGCCAAAAGCATTATTATATTTCTTATACTCATTGCTTCTTACCTTAGTACACTACCTTAAACCAGGACATTCTGTAAATTAATAAATTTTCTATAGCACGAATGGAATCAGAGCTTTGGTGTGTCTCTTATAAGCCGGATATTCTTCGGGGAAATATTGGGGCAATAGTTTTTCTTCTTCCCGTCCCATCATCCAAAAGCCAATGAAGGCAAGGCAGAACACAAAAACTCCGATCAAGTTGCCGAACCAAACCACAGAGCCAAGTATTAACAGTAAAAGGCCGGAATACATGGGATGGCGCACGTAGCGGTAAGGACCAGTCTTGACCAGATTATGGCTCTCTTTAATAACGGCAAACAGACTCCAGTTGCCAGCCAAAACCGTTCGCGCCCAAACAACAACAATCAGGCCGAGTAATGCTATAGCATCGGCAATAATCCCCATTATTAACGCTCTGAAGCGCCATGCAGCTATCCTTGCCACCGCTCCAGGAAACCGCATAATTACCATTATTCATGGCCGGTTGTTAAATCGGCTACAATAGGTAAACCGCTTAAGCATAACAAATCCCACGGATGCTTTGCACTTTCGGCCTCTCTTTCTCGCTAAAGTAATTGAGTCCATGGAGTATAAGGTTGGGGAAAATCAAGCCAGGTCTCAGTTGTCAGGCGAAGTCCCGGCTACTATAGATAACATATCTCCTTCATTTGGAATAATAATATCCATTGTTAAGTTATCTCTAATTATCGATTTCCGTAATTCGTCTTTAGATAATAGACAATGGTTTATTGCATCTAGATGAACTGCCATTATTTTTGCTTCAGGTAATAGTAGCCTAATCCTTTTTAATGAGTTGTATGTCAACGTTATTGGTTTGCCAAAAAGAAACTGTGCAGAACCAGAATATACAATAATTGAATTTGGTTTTATTTTTTCTAGACTATTAACTAATAATTGATCTAAAATTGCATCTCCCGTGATAAATAATGAATCAGATTCTGTCTGTAGAAAATAAGAAGAGGATTTTCCGAGTGCCTTCTTAAGTAAAAATTCTTCTGCATGATTTGCGGGAAATCTCTTAATGGATATTTTTCCCCATTCAATATTGTTGTCAATAACCTGTACATTTATAAATCCTTTCTTATTTAATTTAGCTTCATCAACCGGTTGACAAAATACTAATATGTTTTTTGGTAAAATATTTTCCGCTACCTTATCAAAATGGTCAAAATGATAATGCGTAAGTAATACGGCGTCAATATCTTTAATTAAACTGGTTTTTTCTAAAGGTAATGAAATCAAAGGATTGTTAGTTCTCCTTGGCGTTAAAGGAATGGGCGGTAGTGTGCCAATATCCGAAAGCATAGGGTCGACAAGTATTTTTTTATTTGCCATGCTGAGAATAAACGTCGCATGTCTTATAAACTGTATTTTCATTTCTTTTACTTCTCCCCCCTAATTGGTCAATAGTGCGGTTAAGATTGGTATCTGGACGTTCATGCGTAACTGATTGATGGTACTTTTTATGCTTGATCTCAAATGGTTAGTGCTGAGTTTATTAAACTGCTCTAAAGTAAATAATTATATATTCTGATTACACGATCCCTTTGTCAGAAAATGGGCCGCTCGTAGAGAACCTGGAGGTTCCCCACATTGTACGCTATGGTGGAGATAGGGGGATTCGAACCCCCGACCTCTGCGATGCGAACGCAGCGCTCTCCCAATTGAGCTATATCCCCATGAGCTTTGTATACTAACAAAGCGCTTTAATCAGTGTCAAGGTCAGTGCACTCAAAAAAATTAAAAGCCCACCTTTTTTCGCCCCTGTACACTATTTACATAGACGGAGCGATTTAATGGCGGGCTAATAATTCAAAGTCCGTTAGATTTTACAGCCTAGCGCCTGCGAGGCGGTTTTCGTTTGCCAAGGGAGCTGCCGCCTGACCTGCCGCCACCACCGCCAAAGGACCTGCCGCCTCCACCACGGTTCTCCGTGCGGGGCCTGGCTTCACTGATATCAAGCGTCCTGTTTTTAAGCATTTTTCCTTTTAGACCTGCGAGTGCGGCTGCGCCTTCCTCTTTGTTAGGCATTTCCACAAAGGCGAATCCACGCGGCTGTCCGCTGAATTTGTCCTTGATTATTGCTATTGAGGAAATCTCACCAAATGCAGTAAATTCCGCTTTTATGTCCTCTTCCGTCACTTCACGGGCCAAATTGCCAACGAAAATATTCATTTGAATACCTCCTTTATATCGAAACCAATAAATACCGCCGAAGCGGTAGGGATGTTTAAAGTGCGGGCAGTGTTTTGCCACCCGCACTTTATCTGATACTGAATTTAGCGGGATTTGCCAAGCTTGGTCTTTGCATAACAAGTTAGGCAATATACAGGCCTGTCTTCACGCGGCTGGAATGGAACTTCTGTGGCTTGTCCGCATTCTGCGCAGACCGCTGCTACCATCTTGCGAGGGCCCTGTCTGTCACCACCATCGGCCTTTCTGGCCTGGCGGCAAGTCGGACAGCGCTTGGGCTCATTGGTATATCCCTTGGAAGCAAAAAATTCCTGTTCCTTTGCAGTGAACGTGAAACTAGTTTTGCATTCTGAGCACTGGATCTCTTTGTCCTGAAAACTCACTGGATGACCTCCTTATAGTTAGTTGGTTAGAGCTATGGTCATCCAGCGCTTTGAGTAAATCGAATTTAATTTAACTAATTACCTGATAACCTAAAACTTCAACCACCGCAATCAAGTATATAGCAATCTTAATAATTTGTACAAAACTCCGACGTTCCGCCTGCGTTGACAATATTGCCTTTTCGGGCATAAACTAACCTGTTATTTTGTGTACAAATAATCTAACAAAAGGAGCTCTCCCTTGGATACAAAAGATATGATGAAAAGGCTGGTCGAACCCGAGTCTGTAGCCATTGTAGGCGCAACACGCAAGACCGGGGAATTTGCCTTGAATTTAGTTCAGCACCTGCTTGCGTATGGTTATACCGGCAAGATATACCCGGTCAACCCAAATGCATCAGAGATATCAGGTGTGCGGGCTTACCACAGTGTGGGCGAGATCGACGCTCCTGTCGACCAGGCAGTAATTATGACCCCGCGGGAAGCTGTGCCCGGCGTATTGAAAGAATGCGCTGATAAGGGGATCGCATGTGCTGTTGTCGTCGCGCAGGGCTTCAACGACGCTGGTGACAGTGAAGGAAAAGAATTGAACCGTCAAATGAAAGATGTTATCCGCGATACCGGCATAAGGGTACTTGGGCCCAACACCTTTGGCATCGCTAATGGATTTATCAATTTCAGTTCTTCTTTCGCACAGATCAGGCTGGATAAAGTACCGATTGGCATTATCTGCCAGTCAGGCACATTTTTTCATGGTTTCCCGGAAATCAGATTAGTTGGAAAAGGCATTGATATCGGAAATGCCTGTGACATCGGTTTCATAGAAAGCCTGGAATATTTTGATAATGACCCCCAGGTTAAGGTCATAGGCCTTCACATCGAGGGAATAAATGACACGAAACGTTTCCTCGAGACGGCGCGCCGCATTTCCTCGAAAAAGCCCATCATCGCTTTGAAAACAGGCAAAAGCGATCGCGCCGCAAAAGCTATGCAGTCCCATACCGGCTCCCTGGCCGGGAACACCCTGCTCTGGGACTCTGCACTGAAAAGTGCGGGTATCATAAGGGTGAATGATATGGAAGAGTTCTATGATATTGTCAGGCTATTTGCTATTACCCCACTGATGAAAAATAACAGGATTGCCGTGGCCACCTACAGCGGGGCCGCCGGAATCATGACTATGGATGCGCTGCAGGGTTCAGGTGTGGAAATAGCTGAGCTCCCCACTCAAACCGCTCAAAAATTAAAGGACATGGCGCCACCATGGCTTCACGTCGGTAATCCGGTCGACTTCTGGCCGATAATGCAAGCGGCTCCGAACCAGGGCCTAGCAATGCGGGATATACTGGATATCCTGCTTTCTGACGACGAACTGGGGGGCGTTCTGTTCCTGCAATTAGCTTTCGTAGAAAGGACTGCTGAAGGCCTCAGGATGTTCCTGAATTATATTTCAGCCAAATACCCCAACAAACCTTTCATCTCAGGAATACCGGGATCCAGCGACGTACAATGCATTACAGGGTTGCAGCAGGATGGAAAACACGTCGCGTACTCGACTCCTGAGAGGGCTGCAAGGGCATTCTCGCGTTTGTGGCAATATTCCAGGTTAAGAAACGGGTTCTAAGATAATCCTGGCGTCTACCGCCGTTGCCCCGTCCTTGTATGCGAATATGGGGTTAAGATCAAGCTCTTTGATCTCCGGGTTTTTATCAACGAAGTCAGAGACCTTCACAATGAGGTCCTCAAGATATGGTACATCCGCAGGGTCCTGCCCGCGATAGCCCTTTAAAATAGGGAATCCCTTAATTTCGCCTATCATCTCTGAAGCATCACGCTTGGTCATAGGAACAATTCGGAAGGATACATCTTTGAGAACTTCAACAAGTATGCCGCCGAGGCCGAACATTATAACCGGGCCGAACTGGGCATCCTTTGTCATACCAATTATGACCTCAATACCCTGCTTGGCCATCTTCTGCACGGAAACACCAACTATTTTTGCTTTTGGATAATGTTTTTTCACGTTTGCCAGGATTTCAGTATAAGCTTTGCCAACCTGTGTGCCATTCTGAATACTCAGCTTCACGCCGCCTGCATCGCTTTTATGGACGACATCGGGCGATACAATCTTCATGACTATAGGAAATCCCATCTTTTTGGCCAATTCCACAGCTTCCGTTTTGGTTGTTGCCAGTTTTGTTTCAACTACCGGGATTTTAGCGGCCTTGAGTATGTCCTTCGACTCTATTTCAGTTAACAAAGTCCTCTTTTCTTTCCTGGCTTTTTCCAAAATTTCAGCTTTCGTCATTTTTCTCTCCTAAATGTGGAAAATCTAATAAGAACTTAAATGCAGAATTTGCTACATTTTAGCCAATATATAGCCTGATTGCAAAATGCCCGCGTAAAGTTATATCATTTCATTTTGATTAGGGAATCAATCAACATGCCTGAATACAATAATCCTCGAAAACTAAAGCTGCTGTGTATTTCCGGCAGCCCGCGCCGCGGCGGCAACACCGACCGTCTTTTGAATGAAGCCGCTGCCGGGGCAGCCGGTAAGGGCGCACAGGTAAAACAGGTAATCCTGGCCGACCTGGATACCGCACCCTGTCAGCACTGCGACGGATGCATTCAGACCGGCGGAAGGTGCGTCATTGAGGATGACATGCAAGAGATACACCAGGACCTGCGTGAATTCGACCGTTTCATCCTTTCATCGCCTATTTTTTTTATGGGTGTTACCGCCCAGGCCAAGATCATGATTGACCGGTGCCAGGCACTCTGGGTCATCAAATACTTGATGAAGCTGCCGATAGGCTTAAATAAGGATGTACCCAGAAAAGGCGCTTTCATTTCGGTCGGCGGCCAAAACTACAATGACCTGTTTCAGGGGTCGGTCGCCACGGTGAAAAGCTGGTTTAAAGCGCTGGACGTAGATTACACAGCAGAACTACTGGTGCCGGGTATAGAAGACTACAATGCCATTACTAACCATCCGACAGCCATGAAGGATGCATTCACAATCGGGCAACAGATAGTCAGCTAATAACGAATTATTTTAGGAGGGTGACATGGATTTCTGCTTAACTGAAGAACAGGCTATGTTTCAGGCAATGGTACGGGATTTCGCTACGAACGTTGTTAAACCCGAAGCGGCGAAAATCGACGAAGAGGGTAAATTTCCTGCCGAGATATTTAAAAAAGCCGCTGAACTGGGTATTTTCGGAATCAGTATCGATGAGAAATACGGCGGAAGCTGCATGGATTATGTTTCGATGACGCTTTGCTGCGAGGAGCTCTCCAAAGCCTGCGCAGGACTTGGGTGCATTTTCCTGGCCAACCTTTCATTGGCCTGTTACCCAATTTATAAATTCGGAACAGAAGAGCAGAAGAAGAAATTTGTTACTCCTATCGCAACCGGCGAAAAAATATGCTGTTTCGCCCTTACCGAGCCGGGAGCAGGCAGCGATGCCGGGACCATTCAGACTACAGCGACTAAACAGGGAGACCATTTTATCCTCAACGGCAATAAGATATTTATCACCAATGGCGCTGAAGCGTCGATCGCCGTGGTTTTCGCCACCGAAGATAAAACCAAGGGCACTAAGGGTATATCTGCTTTCATAGTAGAAAGCAATACGCCCGGATACTCCGTGGGCAAGCTCGAACACAAGATGGGCATACATGGATCTTCGACTGCAGAGCTCGTCTTCGAGAACTGCAAAATACCAAAGGCCAACCAGCTTGGAGAAAGCGGCAAGGGCCTCAGATATGCCATGGAAGCCATCGACTCCAGCCGTGTTACAGTAGCAGCGCAGGCCCTTGGCATATCACAGGCAGCATTCGACGACGCATTGAGCTATGCCCAGACGCGCATCCAGTTCGGTAAACCGATTTCGCAGCACCAGGCTATCCAGTGGATGCTCGCCGATATGGCCACTCAGATAGATGCAGCCAGGATGCTCGTTTACCGCGCCGCCTGGCTAAAAGACCAGGGCAAACCTTTCATGAAGGAAGCTGCCATGGCCAAGCTCTATGCAGGCGAGGTCTCCAGCTTTGTAACCAACAAAGCCCTGCAAATACACGGCGGTTATGGCTATTGCAGGGATTATCCGATGGAGCGCTATCTTCGCGATGCCAAGATTACAGAGATCTATGAGGGCACTTCGGAGATGCAGCGCATGACCATTGCTCGCGCACTTACTACTAAATAGACTTTGTAGGGGCGGCGGTCAC
>JBEKCL010000125.1:0-10481 GCA_050014895.1 Dehalococcoidia bacterium | reverse complement strand
CCGGTTTCAATACCCCAGGCTTCCACAAAATACATATCCTCACAGGTAGCTAATCTTTGTAGAGGGAGGAAATAGACAGCATCGATGCAATCAGCGTTTCCTCCCTCGAAAGGTTAATACCGGTGTCGATACCTGGTCAGGGTAATATTAAATCTGGTTCTCTTTTGTGAGATCCATCTGTAATATATGAAAAATCTGAACACAGAATTATAAATGCGATGAATTGGGTGTATCGATTTATATGCAATCAGAAATGCCTTATAAATATGTGAAATTTTGAGATAGACAATATATGTTTCCTGGACTCCATACTTAAAATTAAAGCTGTGCGTAACAATTATTGTAAGTTAATTCACAGTGTTTTTCTATCATTAACTGGATTGCTATAATGTTATGCATTAACCGGTTTTTTCAAAGAACAAATGACTAAAGATTATTCTAAAATCAGCCCCACTGCAGTCATGGTGTCCGCCCTGCGAGCAAAATATACGGACTTACCTTATTCAAAAGAGCTTTACAGAGCGGTCAAGCTGATAACAAAGCCACGATTATTTGCCGGTATGGGACCTATTCTCTCCCGATTGACAAGATTCGCTCCCCACAGCATGGTCAAGTTAGCTTCTCTGGAAAGTAGGTATTTATCAGTTAACGGCGTGCTGCAAGAGTTAGATGACAGCTATGCTGTGGTAGAGATTGCTTGCGGCCTGTCGGCCAGGGGCCTTGAATGGATAGGGAGCAACAAACTGTATATTGAAACCGATTTGCCGGATATGCTTAGCATTAAACAGCAGGTATTTGGCAATATACTGATTGAAAAAGGCATTTCGCAGGCCATCAATCACCATTTTTTCCCCCTAAACGCGCTTGACTATGACGACTGGGACCGTCTCGGACAAAAGTTTTTCAACGCTAAAAAAAGTAATATAGCCATAATTCACGAGGGATTGGCGGGTTACTTATCCATTGAGGAGAAGCAAAAACTGATGGACAATATCATCAGGTTCTTTCATAAGTACTCAATAGCTGGAATCTGGATAACTCCCGACTTCTATCCGTATGATGGTGACAGAGGTACATGGATATTAAAGCTCTGGAAGAAGGGTTTAGAACGGAAAACACAAACCAAAATTCACTACTTTGCTAATAATCACGAGCTCCTGGATTTTCTTTTGCGCGGAGGATTTCAAGCCTCATTGCGTAGTAGTAGCTTCGTATTGGACCAGGTTACCTGTATCTCCAAAGTACCTTTAGACAAAGAAGAGGTCCGTCAAGCCCTGGATAGGTATCAGGTCTGCATCGCCCGGTATACAGCCTAAGAGCGACCTCATTAAGCATTGGGTAATCTGGCTCCACTCGAATATGCTTTGACGGTTGCAAAGGATAAATTATTGATCCTCTTGATCATGTCCCCGCAAACTAACATTTCGTCTGGTACTAAGATGGGGTGAGGATCAGTATAATTCATTTTGGAACTGGGAGACAAGAGATGAAGCTTGGCATAGTATTTGTAGTGATCGGAGTCCTGTTATTGATTCTAATAATTCCATACTCAATAATGAGCATTATTTCGAGTTTCAATGTATTAGGACAGGGCAAAGTCACCGGTGGGTTCTCAGGATATTTATTAATCATCGGCGTTTTTCTTGGGTTTGTGCTAATTATAATCGGGGCTACTGAGATATTCTTCAGGAAGAAATAAGTCAACTTTACTTCAACCGCAGGTAATGATATCTACTTCCCGCGTGCCGGGGAGTTCAATGAACTCCCCGGATTCTCCGTGACGTCCGGAGTCCCCTGGCATGAATTGACAGCACAATGAAATGCTAGTAAATTGATGCAAGCGTAAAGGAACATATGAAGTTAGCTCCGTACGAATTAAGATGCTAAATTCCGGACAGAATGAGAAAGTGGGACAATACGAGGTGCTTTTGTGAAGGAACTGATGAAATGGAATTTTGCCACGAAGCTGGAAACCTATAAAAGCATGGCCATCATCGCCGGCCGCGTCGTTGTGCTGCTATTCCGGGGAAAGGATCGGCGCCCGGGGGGACCGGACCAGCGGAAATGGTGGCAAAAGCCGGGGGTCTCCGTACAGTACCAGATCGAAAAACGGCCGAATGTGGGTTGGGACCGCGATTACGTCGAATTTAATAAATCCATTACGGATGAAAACGGCAACCTCAAATTTAACGGCCCGTTCTGCAAAATTGACGATTGGATCGCTTTGAGCAAGGAGATCGGGCTGGACTATCATAGTTTTGAAATCAAATGGCACGACGGCATATGCTGGTTCAATACTGGATTGACCAAATGGAAAACCGATGTAGATTATGCCGGGAAATTTGCGGATCTCAGCAGAAAGGAGAAAATCCCGTTTATATTCTATTATTCATCAGTTTTTGATCACAGCCCGCAATTCGATACCATACAGCCAAACCCTCACATGACACCTTCATTCCTGGGCCTGCTGCCGGGACCTGTCTATGAGACGTATGGCAGGTACCTGCGCGGTCAGTACGACGAGATCGTTAAACAGTACAAGCCCGACGGCATGTGGCTGGATTGGTGGTGGGCCGATAAGACAACAAAGGACACGATTTCTCACTTCAGGGGCAAGTATCCCGACGTCGCGCTTGCGTTTAACCTTTCGTCGATGTTCTTTACTTCACATAAAGACCAGCACTTTACATCTGGTGAGGCGCATGCTCTGGACGGGCCGTTCATGGCAACGCGCGAAGAGGCCGGCGGCATAATAACCGTGATTGTAAGTACATGGAAATGGGCCAATCTTTACCGGATGCTTTTTAAACATCCATGGGAGATCATCACTCCAACATCAGTATGGTGGCAGGATATGGCACTCCGCACTGACATCTATGAATTTGTGCGACAGGCGGCGGTTATCATGGCCTGCGGCGGCAAGTTCTGCGCAGGCACTTCTGTCCAGATGGACGGAAGCCTTTACCCGGACCATATCAAGCAGCTCAAAACCCTCGGCGAATGGTATATTCCGAGGAAGAAATTATTCCTTAATTCGTACCCGGTCCGATACCTGGGGCTCGGTGTCAAGGGAGTCTCCGTCAATAAAAAGGATTTCAATACTATTGCGACTCTCTATGCCGGTGGTATACTGCTCCACGTAATCAATATGAAGGGGAAAACTGGACCGATCGAGATAACGCTCAAGGGTGGACGGTGGAAAGGCCTCAAGTCCGCATACCTTGAACCGGAACACCGCCAGGTTGAGGTCCGGAGCAGAGGTGCAAATAGAGTAATCACTCTTTCGCCGGGCGACGTTGATCGTGTTGACACCATTATTCATCTACAGGGTATCGACGGGATTTAAACTTATGAAAAAATCACTATTAGAAACTACTCTGAATAAAGGAAATGGCATTCTTCGACTGTCGCCCACCTGGGTCCCGCGGTCTTTCTGCATTCCAGGCCGGAGACTTAAGCTTCACCCCGATGACTACTATTCTTTGGGTGCCAGCCGCGGCGGCATTGACGAGCGATGGTTCGCGTCCACTACAAAAGCGGATAATGGCCCGGGGACGCCTGAAGACGAGGGACTTAGCTATATCTATTGCGATGACGGGCGTAAAAACAGCAACTTCCTTTTTAAGGAAGCAATCGAACTAATGGGTAATGAAATACTTGGGTCAAAGGCGATGAAGAAACACGGCGGATGGACCATATACAGTAAATTCTTCGATAACCTTGAGCCTCTGCCGCTCCACCTTCATCAGGATGATAAATTTGCTGCCCGCGTGGGTCGAAAGGGAAAACCTGAGGGATACTATTTTCCAAAACAGCTAAATAATCATGACGGCTGTTTTCCCCATACATATTTTGGTTTGAATCCGGGAACTACTAAGGATGCTGTATATCGTTGCCTCAAGAATTGGGACCGCGGCGACAACGGGATATTGAACCTATCCCGCGCCTACCGCCTCGTCCCGGGAACGGGTTGGGATGTACCGCCGGGCGTGCTGCACGCGCCGGGTTCGCTTCTTACTTACGAGCCGCAGCGGGCATCGGATGTTTACGGCATGTATCAGTCCCTCACCTGGAATAAACGTGTCCCACGCGATCTTCTGGTCAAAGACGTGCCGGAAGAACACCATAATGACATCGATTACCTGATAGAAATGATAGATTGGGAATTAAATACGGACCCGAATTTTTACGAAAACAGGTTTCTATCCCCAGTGCCCGTAAAACCACTTAAGGAAATGAAGGCTTCAGGCTACGCAGAATATCATGTCGTATATAAATCCCCCTATTTCAGTGCAACTGAGCTTACTGTATTTCCAGGCAGTACGGTTACTATCCGGGATAAGGATGCCTACGGAGTTATAGTGCTGCAAGGAAGGGGAACTTTCGGCGTTGTTGAGATTGAATCACCGGCCATGATACGCTTCGGCCAGATGACAGGGGATGAGCTCTTTGTCAGCTACAAAGCGGCCAGGGCAGGGATATCGATCAAGAATACCAGCGAGTTTGAGGACCTGGTAATGTTGAAGCATTTTGGGCCGAGCGCCTGAGGACTTGAATCCGCCAATGAAAAACGAATTGTCCAATTATTTCTTTCCCGCCGGCAACAACGGCTTTGATTTTACGCTACGTACAAAGATTATATTTGGCGAAGGAACGGTAAGCAGATTGCCGGGCGAAATCAAACAACTATGCGGGAGTAAGGTACTTATTGTCACAAGTACCGGCATGTCTGAAAGGCCATCGGTGAAAGAAATATTCTCTTGTCTCAACAAAGCTGGACTGAATTACGCAATCTATCCATCTGCGCCGCCGGAGCCTTCTGCTGAAGACGTGAGCAAATGCCGAACATTCGCGGACAAGATAGGCCCCGATTTTGTAGTTGGACTGGGCGGCGGGAGTGTCCTGGATGTGGCAAAAAAAATTGCCACGGAAATTAAGTTGCCCAAGATTATGATTCCTACAACGGCCGGAAGCGGCAGCGAAGTCACTTACAACTCTGTCATTAAGGTTGGCGGACGAAAGAAAAGCTTCTCCGACCCCAAACTTGCGGCAGACATTGCCATAGTAGACCCCAACCTTTTAACAACCTTGTCCGCTACAGGAATGGTCGGTTCAGCCCTGGATGCCATGGCGCACGCAGTAGAAAGTTATGGCTCCAGGAAGGGGAACCCCATAGTGCGGGCGCTGGCATTGGATGCATATCTTATGATCAAAGGAAATATTGATCGCGCCTTATCAGGCGACGCAGAAGGCCGACGAAATATTGCAATGGGGAGTCTTATGGCCGGAATGGCATTGGCCAATACAGGGACAACGTTAGGACACGCCCTGGCTAATCCATTATCCAATCAGGGGATGCCGCATGGCCAGGCCCTGGCACTTATACTGCCTTATTTATTGGAGCTTAATCGATTCGATGCAGGCTATGCTGATGCATTGAAATCCTTCCGTGGAAGGTACTGTGTTATCCCTGCAATCGCCTGGAACATTCCGGAGATGGCCAAGGAGGTAGCCGCTGATGAAAGACACCTGGCAAACAACGCCCGGGAAGTTACGTTGGGGGAGATTGTTGACGTATATACCGGAATAAGAAATGAGACCGGCTGATTTCTAATTACTTATGAACGATATCGACTGTATTGCTGCGGCTGTTAACATTCAAGCCTGCTACCCCACGTACTCCACCAACTCCACCTGTGGCAGCAGCCTCTCTACGTCCGCCTTGCAGCAATCGGCGGTGGCGCTGCTAAGGCAGACGGCGGAGGCCGCGGCAAAGCCAATGCGCAGGCCGTCCTCCATAGGTTTGCCAGTGGACAGGGCGACCACCATGCCGGCCAGAACGGCATCCCCGGCGCCAGCGGTGCTGATAACTGGTATTTGAAGCACGGGTATGCGGTAGGCGCGTCCGGGCAATACGGCCAGTGCGCCCTCTTTGCCCAGCGTGATAACCAGGGCGGCGCCATATTTATCTTGAAGTTCCCTGCCGGCTTTATAAGCTTCCTCTATGGTAGTGACGGGACGGCCATAAAGCTCGGCTATCTCGTCGATATTGGGCTTGGCGATAGTCGGGCGTCCTTCCATGCCGGCCTTAAGCCCGGGGCCGCTGGCATCCAGTACCACGGGCAGCCCGGCGTCCCTGGCCTGTTTGACCAGTTCAGTATAGATTGAAGCGTCCAGCCCTGGTGGAACAGGTCCGCCGATGAGCACGCATGAGGCCTTTTTCAAGGCTGCGCTGAACTTATCCTTGAGCTTCTCAAGTTCCCTCATACCAATTTGAAGACCTGGTTCGGTGATCGTACTCTGGCACTGGCACTCACTGCTTACAATGACGATATTGGTGCGGGTCTCGCCATCCACCCAGACAAAATCGGTCTTACAACCGTGTTTCCGCATCATTCTGTTCATCAGCCTTCCAGTATCGCCTGCCGCAAAACCGAGCGCCAGGCTGGCATAGCCAAGCTCACCCAGAACACAAGAGGCGTCGGTGCCCTTGCCACCCACGCCTACAACGGATTGCGAGGCGCGAATGGTGCGGTTCCACGAGAAATCCTTGACAAAGTAAGTTCGGTCTATGGCGGGATTGAGCGTGACGGTCAGAATCATATCAGAAATTATTCTCCTTCTCCGTCGACGAGAGCGAGGTATTGGACCGGTCGTGTCGTAAGTGACAGAGACGGTCCTCATCCTTTGGCAACATCCTGCCGAAAAGTATACAGCGGGCGATTATACTGTCGCAATGCGTTAAAGCATGGCCCGAATTGTTCAATCACCTGTTAGTAAAACCGCCCACTCATAGCCATTTTGATGTACCCACACAGCAATGACAAAACCTTATTATGCGGTCTACTACTAATTCAAAATCTTAGCTAAACCCTATTTTTCGTATTTCTCTATCAGATCAGCGGCATTCATTGCTGATGCCATTACTACCGGAACACCGCCGCCTGGATGTGTGGAGGCCCCAACAAGGTAAAGTCCCTTGATAGATTTAGATTTAGCGGCAGGTCGAAAACATATGGTATGAGGTACATCCTGTCTCAAGGCATACGTAGCGCCTTCAGGGCTTAGCAGTCTTTTCTCGAAATCCTCCGGTGTTGAAAACTCCGCAACCTTTATGTGCTCCTCAAGACCGGGCACATATTTATATGAGAAATATTTGATTATCCTTTCCATAAGGCCTTTCTTTTCCTTTTCCCAGGTAGTGCCGTCCAATTTATATGACCCCGGCATCAATGTTAATATCAGAATGTTATACCCTTTGGGAGCCAGATTTGGATCCGAGTGTGTCGTCCAGCTTACTAAACCGAACTGTTCTGCCGGGAAATGCCCTGCCTCATAACAATTCCACCAGTAATCGTTCATCTCGTCCATGGGGACAGTGAACATGGTATGATGCGAATCCAGCGGCGGTCGATAGTCAATTCCTAAATACATAATAGGGCTTGACAGTGAACATTCGTAGCTTTTCACACCCGCACGCACCAGTTTCGGCAAATGTTCTTCACCAATCAATTCAAGATAAAGCTTTTTCGCATTAATATCGGATATTACCAGGTCCGCCGTAATCTCTGTCCCATCTCCTAGAATTACCCCGACTGCTCTGTGGTCTTTGATAATGACGCTCTTAACAAGGGTATTCAGTTTCACTTTCAGGCCGGACTTTTCGCCTATTCTCTGAAGGGCTTCAGGTATTGCGATCATTCCTCCTTTGCTATAATAGATACCCTCATGTTCTGAATAAGGCAGCACTGCATATATTCCAGCGGCAAGCTCGGGCGGCAAGCCGGCATAAAAACTCTGGCAAGATAATGACTCGCGGATCTTTTCATCTTTGAAAAATGACCTGATTACTTGTTGATAATTTTTGTTAAAAAGCGGCATAAACTTGAGCATTCTCGGTGTTTCGGCAAACATCTTGAAGACATCCGATAATGTGTTCGCCGGCTTTGCAAAGAAACCACTTAATACTGCTTCATTGAACTCCTTCATATAGTTGCAATAGGCATACCAGCTATTAACATCGCCGGGAGATATCTTGCCTATCTCCTTTGCGGATTCCTCAATGGAAAGCGGATATTTCATTTTCGTCCCATCTTTTAAGACAACCGTGAAACTGGGGTCTGGGGCAATTAATTCCACTTCATTGCGCAGTGTTGTGCCAAGTCTCTGGAACAACCAGTTCATGATTTGAATGTCTTCAATTATCGATGCGCCAAGATCAAAGTGAAAGCCATCTTTTTCAAAAGTGGAACAAAATCCGCCCACTCTGTCACTCTGTTCCAGAAGCAATACTCTTCTAACCTTCTTCGCAAGTAGAGCGGCAATCCCCAACCCGCCAACGCCTGCGCCAATAACAATTGCATCGTAATCAGACATCCAATGCCCCCCTTCAATTATTATTTTTGTTGTCTGGACTATAATTTAAACGATCATCTATGTCAACGAAGTTTTTGCAGATGATTGAACTGGCCTGCACAATTTAGCGTTTTGTTTCACTTTGGTGATTATCCCCAATCTAGTTGACTTACAAGATTGCTAGTGTTAGATTGCACACGTCGTAATGATCTTGAGGGAGGTATGGAAAATATCTACGTCATCTTCAGGTGACCAGGCCGTCTATCAACACCCCGAACAGTTGTTGCAGAACCTTATCCGCTTCGACACAAGTAATCCGCCGGGTAATGAAACCGAATGTATTCAATATATCAACGGATTGCTGACTGAGGCAGGTTGTGAAAGTACTATTCTGGCTAAAGCTCCAGATCGCCCCAGTCTGATCGTACGACTGAATGGTCAGGGGAACGCGCCGCCATTAATGCTCTACGGGCATGTGGACGTTCAGATAACGACAAACCAGACCTGGCAACACCCACCATTTGAGGGGAAGATAGTGGATGGCTACATCTGGGGCCGGGGCGCTTTGGATATGAAAGGCGGCGTAGCTATGATGCTGGCCTCTTTTCTGAGGGCAAAAGCGGAAGGCCTGACCCCAGCCGGTGACGTTGTACTGGCCCTTTTAAGCGATGAAGAAGGGTTGGGCGAATTTGGAGCAAAGTACTTGGTTGAGAACCATCCAGAGCAGTTCACAGATATCCGTTATGCTATTGGAGAATTCGGAGGCTTCACTTTCTATGTTGATAAGCAGAGATTTTATCCCATTCAGGTAGCCGAGAAGCAGGTTTGCCTGATGAAGGTGTATTTACGTGGCCCGGGTGGGCATGGCGCTCTACCTTTCCGGGGAGGTGCAATGGCAAAGCTTGGCAATTTGCTTCAGCAACTGGACAAGCGACATTTGCCGGTACATATAACGCCAGTCGTTCGACAAATGATACAGACAACCGCATCGGGCTTGCCCTTCCCGGCAAATGTGATCCTACGTCAGCTCCTGAATCCCAGGCTGACTGACCGGCTATTGGACTTACTTAGTACGAAGGGAGAAGCCTTTGAACCTATGTTGCATAACACGGTCAACGCAACCATTGTGCACGGAGGTACGAATATTAATGTGATCCCGAGTGAGATTGTCCTCCAGATTGATGGACGTCTATTGCCGGGCTATACTCCTGACGACCTGATGGCCGAACTGCGGCAGCTCGGTGGCACCGAACTGGAATTTGAACTGCTGCGATATGATCCGTTCCCTGCTAAGCCGGACATGGGATTATTCCCCACATTGGCTGGCATCTTACGGGAGGCAGATCCGCAGGGCGTGCCAATGCCTATGTTGATGCCTGCAATCTCAGATGCGCGCTTATTCTCCAGGCTGGGCATTCAGACTTACGGTTTCCTGCCCATGAAGTTGCCTCCAGGATTTAATATGATGCATCTGATTCATGCCGCTGATGAACGCATTCCGGTAGAAGCGGTCAATTTTGGCACAGAAGCCATTTATAAAGTCCTGCAACGTTTCGGGAGATAGTCATAGCGGATCAAAATCTTTCTCTTACAGATCGTAGGTGGCACACACAAGGGCGACTTGTTCCATAAACAAAAGCCCGAAATATGCAAGCCTATCCAGTCAGTTTAAAGGATAGCGAAAAGGTTCTGTCTATTGTACACTTAGGCCCACCAAACAATGTTCTGAAGCTAAACCAAATCCCAGGTACCACTCTATACGTCCGAACTCATACATGCCGTTATGTATCACATTACATTTATTAACTGAGGGATTTTTCAGGAAGTCAATGGTATCGAACTCTAAGGGTTTAACTGTTTTGTAAGTGTATCGAAGCTGTCTTTCAACTTGTCATGCAAAGTGCTATATGTCTGAGTCCAGGATTCCATTCTTGATTTAGCATCCAGGGACTCGGACCATGCAGACTCTACCGCATTTGCAAATTCCTTATCATCAAATCTTTTTAACAAGTCATTTAACCTGCTTCTTTGATCGGCATATTGCATATTGGCGTAGGAAACCGTTATGTCCTTTGTATTTTGCTGATTGAGAGTAATATCTTCATCCAGTATCAATAGATTTAAAT
>JBEKCL010000124.1:0-10647 GCA_050014895.1 Dehalococcoidia bacterium | reverse complement strand
GCTAATTACGCTCGCACTTATCAGCATCCTGCTGATGCCACCCGCCATGCTGCTCGCATCGTTCGTGCATTTCATAGCAACTCGAGAAAAGATGCCTATTATTGTCTGCTCAGTGCTGCTGTTATTATTCATTGCCAGCCTGATAGCAATGACGCTATTCAAGTAAAGTCCGAGAAAGAAAATCATTTGTAAAACATACTTAATGCAAAACCAAACTCAAGGAAACCACAATAAGCACAAATAGAGTGATCACCACGTACTTGATATTCTTCTGCCATCCAAAATAAATGACCGACGCAATCACCCTGACGTATGGTGTTAATATTAATACAATTATACCGGCGGTCATAAACAGGATGGCGATATTTCCCATATTTATACTCAGAAATTGCTGGAATATGAAGCTGAAAAAGTCATGTCCCCGTATGTACATGGCCGGGTCACTTGATATTGACAGGTTGTGATAGGAATAGAAGTAGAGGACCAACCCGATAACCTCCAGGAGCAAACTCAAGATAACCCCTGTAATCAGTAAATAGCTTATGCCGGTTTCGAGTTTGGACTCTTCCCTATCAGGTTTTTGGGCAGTCATAAAGAAATTACTCCTTTATACAGCATCTGGATAATCAGAAAAACGACGATTACAAAAAATAGTATCCTGAGAGCTTTACTGCTGATTTTATTCAAAACCCGTCCCCCCACCAGAGCGCCGATGGTTATCCCAATAGCCATAGGAGCCATTAGCGTCAAGTTCAACAACCCTGAGAACAGGTAGACACTGACCCCTGCAAGCGCAGTCACGCCAATAATGAAATTGCTGGTCGTACTGGAGACCTTGGGCGGCATCTTCAATATATTCTCCTGCACTGTTACTTTAAAGGCGCCGGCGCCTATACCAAGCATACCTGCGGCCAACCCTGCCACGAGCATGCCAAATCCTCCCCAGATTGCATTGTTTACCTTATAGTCAATTACTTTCTTTGCATGATCGTCATAATAGCTACCTTGTAATTCAAGCCACCTAGATAACCTGTCCTGTGTTTCCGATGGGACATAATCGTTTTGGATTGATTCCCTGACCTTTATAAAAGCAGTCAGAAGAAAAGCAGCAAAGAAAAAATATAGAAGTGTTGGATTTATCACGGTGGTGATGGTTGCTCCTACTACTGCCCCTGTAATTGTGAATATCTCAAGGTACATCGCCACTCTCACGTTTGTGATCCGCTCTCTTACATAGGAGGAGGCAGAACCACTCGAAGTGGCTATAATGGCCACCATGCCGCAGGCAATTGCTTCTTTGACCGGCACTCCAAACAGAACTAGGATAGGTATGAGAATACTTGCTCCTCCCAATCCCGTGAGCGCCCCCAGGAACCCTACGAATATTGAAATAACACTAAGCGAGATAATATCAAGCATCAGTATGGTCCGATACGTTGCAGACAGCGGAGTTATGCTAGCATCCGTCTTTTCAACTGTCAAACGAGGTTTTTTAATGCGGTTTTTCATCCTGAAATGAATTGATAATTGATATGACCTGTGCTATGATTCATTCTAGATGTCATCTCTGACTGAACTGAATGCAGAAATAGAAAGCTGCAGAATTTGCGAGTTAGCCAAGCACCGTACCAAGGTTGTGCCGGGCGATGGTCCCGAAAACGCCAGGCTCCTATTCATAGGCGAAGCCCCCGGATGGTATGAAGACCAATCAGGCAAGCCCTTTGTGGGCGCCGCCGGCCAATACCTCGACCAACTCATCGGACTAATCGGCTACAAACGCAGCCAGGTCTATATCTGCAATGTAATCAAGTGCCGCCCGCCCGAGAACCGCGACCCCATGCCGGGCGAGATACAGGCATGCAGCAAATGGCTTGAGCGCCAGCTCGACCTGATTAAACCCAGGGTGATCGTAACGCTCGGCAGGTATTCCATGGCTAAATATTTCCCCGGCGAGAGCATCAGCAAGGTGCACGGCCGGTCCAAACGAATAGGTAATATAATTTACTTTGCCATGTACCACCCGGCAGCGGCGCTGCACCAGGGCAACCTGCGAAAGGTCATTGAAGCTGACATGCTCAAGCTCCCCGCCGTGCTGGCGGAAGCAGGCAAAATGGAGGAAGAAAAAGACAGACCCTCGCAGCTCAATCTTTTCTAGAATAAAATGACCCGTCACAAGTTAAGAATAATACCACTCGGCGGCCTCGGAGAGATCGGCAAGAACATGACGGCCATCGAATACGCCGAGGACATTCTCATCATTGATGCCGGCATGATGTTTCCCGAGGACGACATGCTCGGGGTCGACCTGCTCATCCCGGACATCACGTACCTGCTGGAACACAAAGACAAGGTCAGGGGCATTGTCATCACGCACGGCCATGAAGACCATATCGGGGCGTTGCCTTACATCCTGCCGCAGCTCGACCTTCCCATTTATGCTACCAAGCTTACGCAGGGATTGATCTCGGTCAAGTTGAAGGAACACCGCTCGCTGATCAAGACCCGGCTCAAGCTGATTACGCCGGGAATTAAATTCCAGGTGGGCAGTTTCAAGGTGGAAGCCTTCCCCGTCTGCCACAGCATCCCTGATGCCGTAGGACTGATCATCTACACACCGCTGGGCGCCATAGTAAGCAGCGGAGATTTTAAGATAGATTACACACCGATCGACGGCCGTCCCACCGATCTTTCCAAGCTGGCCAAGCTCGGCAACGAGGGCGTGCTCCTACTGATGGCCGATTCCACCTACAGCGAGCGTGAAGGCTATACGCCCACAGAAAGGATCGTAGGACACAGGCTCGATCAGATCATAAGCGAGGCACCCGGACGCGTAATAATAGCGACCTTTTCCTCACTCATATCACGCATCCAGATGGTCATAGATGCGGCATCCAATCACGACCGCCATGTCTTCATCGTGGGCCGCAGCATGAAGGAAACCGTTAAGATGGCCATGGAGCTGGGTTATCTAAAAGCCCCAGCTGGAATATTATGTAATATTGAAGACCTTAAAAAGTACAGCCACGAACAGATTGTGCTGATCACGACCGGGAGCCAGGGTGAACCTACCTCAGCGCTGGTGCGCATCGCCAACCGCGACCATCCCGAGATACGCATCATGCATAAGGACACGGTAGTACTTTCAGCCACGCCCATACCCGGCAATGAGGCGCTGGTTAACCGCACCATCGACAATCTGTTCCGCCAGGGCGCCAATGTTATTTACGGCGAGCGTTCCAACGTTCATGTGCACGGCCACGGCAGCCAGGAAGAGCTTAAGATGCTCCTCAACCTGGTCAAGCCAAAATTCTTTGCCCCGATACACGGTGAGTACCGCCACCTGGTGATACATGCCGGACTGGCCAAGAGCGTGGGTATACCTGAGAGCAATATCTTCGTCATGGACAACGGGAACATCCTCGAGATCGACGGCGAGAAAGCCCGCATCGCCGGTAAGCTGCCTTACGGCAACGTCTATGTTGACGGGCTGGTGCTGGGGCGGCACGCCCACGTGATCCTGCGCGACCGCAAGGCGCTGTCACGCGACGGTATCGTAGTTGTTATCGTCGCCATCGATAAGAAAGACGGAAGGCTGGTGGGAAAGCCGGATATAGTCTCCCGCGGCTTTGTTGATGTCGAACATGACGGCAGCGTGATCGAAGGTGGCAAAGAGCTGGTGGCAGGCACGCTGGCAAAGGGGCACCACATAGACCACGCTTCGATCCACACCATAGTAAAAGAGCATTTGAGCAAGTTCTTCTACGAGAAGACCAAGCGACGCCCCATGATAATTACAACTGCTATCGAGGTATAGTAGAATAAGCTATGCCCGCTAAGAAAAGCAGGGGAAATAACAAGAGATCATCGCAGAAGAACGGCAAAAAAGGTTCTGGCAAGTCGTTCCTCAAGTTCCTCTTTTCAGCTCCCGTCATACTGGGCATCCTGTTCGTTATTATCATTTGCCTGCTAATAGCGTTCTGGCCTTCGATCGCCTCCTGGTTTAACCAGCTCGGCGAGGCTATAAGATCGGCGCTCTTTAATACCTGGCTGGCTATCTTCAGCCTGATGGGAGCAGGCGTGATCCTGGCCTTAATTGCGTTCGTTGGGATCCTGGTCATTATAGGCTGGCCGGGCCCATTCGCCCGTAACTGGAACTACTGGCTGGGCTCTGCTTTCTTCATGGCTGCGGTCTGGGGATTGCTGGGTTTCCTGCGGCCGGAATCCGGCACACTGTCCCAGGTGACGCTGGGAGGCTATATCGGGCAGGCCATTATTACCAAGTCCCCGCTTGCAGGCGCATTTATATTAGTGGGACTGGTTATCGTTGGCATTGTACTGGTAGCGCCTGAATGGACCTGGAACAGGATCAAGCACACCTCGAAAGGCACAGCAAAGGCAGTCGGAGAGATCGTAGAGGTTGTCAAAGAGAACAATGGTAAAAAGAAGGCTTTGCCTGAGACTGAAGAGGAAGAGCCGGAACCCGCCGTTGAGGAAAAGCCCGCCGAGGTCCCTGCACGCGAAGATACAGGCGTTATGGACAGGCTGCGTTCCACGATAACCGTGGGAGGCTGGTCACTGCCCAATATCAACATCCTGGAAAAGGTAACCGAGTTCGTGATCAGCGATGCCGAGATCGAAAAGCGCAAGACCACCATCGAGGATGCGCTGGCCAGCTACGGCGTCGAAGCCAAGGTGATAGAGGTCAACCGCGGCCCCACGGTAACCCAGTTCGGAGTCGAGCCGGGGTGGGACCGCAAATATAAGGACATCAGGGAAAGGGACAAAGACGGCGTCCTGTCAGTCAGGCAGGAAGAGGTCGCCCGTCAGCGGGTAAAAGTGGAACGAATCAACTCGCTATCGAACGACCTGGCTTTAGCGCTGGCAGCGCCCAGCATCAGGATCGAGGCTCCGGTGCCCGGCAAGTCCATGGTAGGCATCGAAGTGCCCAACACCACCTTCGGGTCGGTAGGCCTGCGGGGCGTGATGGAGAGCACTGCCTTTCAGAAGATGCTGGCCAAGTCGAAGCTGGCGATTGCGCTGGGCAAGGGGGCGGGTGGTGAGACAGTGGTGGCTGACCTTACTAAAATGCCCCACTTACTTATAGCCGGCGCTACCGGCAGCGGCAAGAGCGTCTGCCTCAACTCCGTGATCTGCTGCTTGATGATGAATAATACGCCGGATGCGGTGCACTTCGTTATGGTCGACCCCAAGCGTGTGGAGTTGGTCAACTATAACAACATCCCGCACCTGGTGTCGCCCGTGGTTGTGGATACGGACAAGGCAATCATGTCTTTACGCTGGCTAAACATGGAGATGGACAGCCGCTACAAGCGTTTTTCCGCGACCAAGTGCCGCAATATCGAGGACTACAACAAGAATAAGCAGCCCTCGGAGTGCATTCCCTATATCGTGGTTGTGATAGACGAACTGGCCGACCTGATGATGGCAGCTTTTGACGAAGTCGAGCATGCCCTATGCCGCCTGGCGCAGCTTGCCCGTGCTACAGGGATACATTTGATTGTTGCAACTCAGCGGCCGTCGGTTGACGTGGTAACCGGGCTGATCAAAGCCAACTTCCCCACCCGCATCACCTTCGCTCTGACCTCGCAGGTAGATTCAAGGACCATCATCGATTCGGCAGGCGCCGAGAAACTGCTCGGCAGGGGCGATATGCTTTACATGCCGCAGGACGTAGCCAAGCCTAAGCGTCTACAGGGAACAATGGTCGGCGATCCCGAGATAGAGAGGCTGGTCACTTTCTGGGCCAACCAGCGCCGTCCGGAAAGCCACGTCGTCAATTTCGAAGACATGGCGCAATCAACAGCCGAAGGAAAGAAACAACCTGAAGATGAACTGCTGGACAAAGCACGGCAGCTTGCGCTTGAATCTAAAGAAATGTCTGCCTCATATTTGCAGCGCAAATTGCAGATCGGCTTCCCCCGCGCCGCCCGCCTCATGGACAAGCTAAAGGAAGAGGGGTTTGGGAAGGAGAAACTAGAATGAAAAGCTTGGGAGCCTTTTTCAAGTTGATAGGAAAGGCAATTAATTATTCATTGGATTATTCTATCAAAATAATTGGCGTCTTTGGTCTTTTATGGGGAATTTATATCCTCTACCAATTTTGTACACAAAAGCCCGTAAGTCCACCATCTATTGGAGATTTGATTCAAGTTAGTGGAGCCATCATATTAATTTTCAGTGTAATAACAACACTAGTATCCTCCCTGATAGCAAGGTCTATTAAAAATGAAAAATTTAGACAAATGCGCTATATACAAATCCACAAGGCATACTGGATAGTATTGGTGATATATGATGTTATAGTTGTAACGATACTCGGGATTAATACATTTAATCTATTTGTACAGCACCCTATGCTGGTAAATCAAAATATAACAAATATATTAATTATTTTTGGTTCAGTTATTACTGCACTTATGATAGTAGTATGCACATCTAGCAAGGATGCTAAAGAACTGTTTGGACATAGAATTTTCTTCCTTCATGACAAAGGAGAAAAACTTAGAGAATCATATATCGATTATATAAACGCCCTGGGTTTTGACAATATTGATACGAAAACACTTTCCGCAAATAGTTGGAAGCAAATGGAACCGGAAAATTGGCCAAATATTGATGTAATCAATAAAATTCAATCCAATATACAAACCCAATCAATACGATTTACAAACGATGTTCAAGCTATTTTAAGTGCACATGACAAACTGTTAGCTTCGGTAAAAGACGTAGCAAATGTTGCCGGTACACGAATATTCTCTGAGAACAGAGATTTAGTGGAATTAACATCATTAAGCGCATATTTCCACACCAGTAATCTTTGGATTGAATTAGATGCCCTATCTAGAATGTTGCCTCCAGAAGATCGAGCTAAAATGACACATTTTGAAAATCAGCTCAAAGAATCCGCTATCAAATGTGGAGTTGTCCTGATTGACCTGTGCAAGTTCGCAAATAGAATGAAACCACTTCTGAAGAATAGTCTGGTTTATCATTAATGTCGCGTCTTGGTTGAATTAGCTAAATGACCTCTGGCTGAGTTTGACTCATTAAAACACGTCTGCCGTGGAGCTACCACTTCGCGTGGTGCTCTTCGGCCCAACCAATCAAATTTTTAATCTCAATCCGCTCGCCGTTATCAGTCACAACAAAACCGGAATAGCGCCCGAACATCTGGTGTACTTCGCTGGATAGAATGAGAGCATTTGTTTTGGCAACACGTTCAAAGAAGGACCTGAATCCCAGCGATAGACATCCATCTTTTGATGTCATCTGCCAGGGCTTTTTAAAGTCTTTATGATCGTATTGCTCTTTTTATCAAGATCGGTCACCCTTTTACAAAGAAAGTGATTATAATTAAAGGAAGCAACAAAAAATATATTACTGGAGGAGGCATGAACGATGTCAAAGAAGTTTAAAGTACCCGGTAACCCAAAAGAGGTGATGGAATTCATCAATAGCGTTCCTATGTACAAAGAAGATCAGCCCCTGGACCTTTCCTTCAAAAGTAAGGAGGAGATACGGGCGGCGCAGGACGCCAATCTCGTTAAACAGATGGAGCGTCTCGAGAAATTCAGCCCGTATTACCGCAATAAGTTCAAGGAGTGGGGACTCGATCCTAAATCCATCAAAACCGTCGATGATCTCGTGAAAATTCCTCTGACCAGCAAAGCCGATTACATGAAAGATCTCGGTGAATCCTTCAAACTGGAAATGGACTTCGCCAATGCAATGGAGTACATAACTTACGAGATCACATACACAACCGGCACCACGACGGGCATGCCCACGCGTTTCTATAACGCCACCTACGATATGTTCATGCAATCGTGGATGTTCAGGATAGGCTGCAAGATATGTTACCTTGAACCTGACGATATTGTTATGAACCTCTTCCCGTTCCATTTTATCCCGCACATCGGATATTACAAGACTTTGCATTTCGCTGCAGCGGCAAATATGACCATGTGCTTCGCGTTTACAGGTGCTCAATTACCCGGCTTTCCATACAAAATTCACCGGTCCATGCAGCAGGCCATTGAGGATATCGAGAGGAAGAAAGTGAACGTCCTCTCGGGAATCGGTTCTTATGAAAGGCGGTTGATAATGGCGGCGGAAGAGCAGGGGCGGGATTTTTCACGCATTAACAAGATACAGGCGCTCGGTGAGGCCGTGCCCAAGGGAATGAGAGATGATATGCGCAAACGGTTGCAAAAGATGGGGGCCGGAGAAGTCTTTATCAGCAACGCATTTGGATTTACTGAATCACAGACTGCTTTCCAGGAATGCCAGGAACTCGGCGGCGCTCACCAGGGTGTCCCGCAGATGTACTACTTCGAGGTTGTAGATGAGAGCGGAAAACGTAAAGCCGATGGTGAACCGGGCCTGCTTTGCATCACTCATCTCGACCGCCGCGGCACCTGCTTGCTGCGTTACCTTGTGGGCGATATCGTAGCCATCTCAGACAAACAGTGCCCTCATTGTGGCAGAAATGATCAGCGAATAGTAACAACTGTTGGAAGTACCTACGGTACACGTACCAAGGAACTCATGAAGGTCAAGGGGACGTTGATCAATCCGGAGATTATGCGTGATGCTGTCGCAAATACACCGGGCGTGATAGAGTATCAGTTCATCATAGCTAAGGAAAAAACGGACGATCCATACTCTATGGACGTAATCAGGTTGCTGATCGGGGCAGACACTAATGTTGATACAGGTAAACTCGAGTTGGAATTAAAGGATAAAGTAAAGAGGGCCGTTGAATTGACCCCCAAAGTCGAGTTTGTGAAGCTTTCGGATATATTCAATCCGGGTTCAACGTTGAAGGCAACGCGGGTTGTAGACCAGCGTCCGCAGGGCTAAACAAGATCACCAGCCGGCGTGCCTGCGAATGTGCAATTACCTGAACGTCCACAGGCGCGCCGGCTTCTACGGGTTTTTCCGGTGCCGATCGTCACCACTTCGCGTGGTGCTCTTCGGCCCAACCGATTAAATCTTGGATCTCAATCCGCTCGCCATTATCAGCAACAACAAAACCGGAGTAGCGCCCGAATATCTGGTGGACCTCACTTGATTGCAAATGGATCATCTCAACTTCTGTATCCTCTCCCGGTCCTCATTTTCCTTATCACCCTTGTAATATATTTCAATTAATAAAATCCTATCTTTGTCGCTGAAATACCCGTACACAACTCTGATTCCCGAGTGTACACCCTTCCCTTTAAGCGAGCGACAGGCGAATTTCTTTGCTTTGTAAATTTCGGGATCTTCAATTGACAAACCTGTAATCCGGAATATCCCGTTAATATCTAGTTTCAGTTTGTGGAACAGATAAAGCTCGGTTTCTATGAATACATTCAGATCGTCTTCGATCGTCCTGAACTTTTTGGCCAGCCTCTTCAGGTCGCGCTCGAATTCCGGCAGCCAAATGATCTCTTTAAACCGCTTCCGGCTCATACTGCTTCACCGAATACACCGGAGTGCGATAAAAAACCGACTCATATTCGATGGCCTTCCCCTCTTCTCCCGTAAGCCAGGGAACATCATTATGGGAGTATTCGCTCACCTGTGCCGCATTCATGCCGGACAGCTTTTCGAGCACTCTGTCTATAACCTCCACCTCATGTGCATATAGTTTCTTCAAGTCAGCTTCCCGAGTAGGCAGATACTTGGTCTGCGGGTATTGGAAGTATTTGTCTTCCACTTTTATGATGTCTTTACCCAGCATACCTTCTACAATCTTCCGGAATTCGACAGGCGTCGGCCCATAGCGATTCTTGATATAGGTTGCACCTATTAACTGCTCTTCATACTTCTCATAGAAATCAAAATCAATAAAATACAACAACTTATAGATGACAGATTCACCAATATTCGGTTTCGAACCCACTTCGTTAAGTATATATAATAGGACCTCCTTGAATTTCTCCAGGTTTTTCTCAGGTACGTTTATCCTGATACCTTTACCATATGCAAGCCGGCCTTCTTTTACTTTATCAGGCTTACTGACTGTAACTTCAGGCTCGGTCGCCCGCCCAAGCAGTATATCTGCCTCTGTACTTAGCGCATCACAGAACCTGCCAAGCTCATCCGCAGCCACCTTCCTCTCACCCCTCTCTATCTGAGTCAAAGTAACCCGGGATATGCCGACCTTTTTAGCAAGGTCCTGCTGACTAAAGCCCCTCATTAATCTGTATTTTTTAATCCTTTCGTTAATATCCATGTCACGCGACCTCACGTTACAGAATTGTCATTCAATATTATATTGTATACGATGTATGATTTTATTTCAATATATTGTTAGATTTTCTTACTCCGTATATACCCCACAGAGATCATTGTGTCATCAGTGACTAAAAAGGAATTAATTAAAACGGCGCGTCGAATAATGCTTGAACTGGCCGTAAAAGAATATGGTCTAAGGACCTGACCATTGACCGCGAGACTGAATTAATGGGCCGGCGTATTGAGATACGCCGGCCCATTATATAAATTTTATCGGTCTGAAGATATTCTATTTTTCGCTGTATTGTTCTCTGAGGACCCTCTTCAATATTTTGCCGGTTGCGCTGGTCGGCAGGGATGTCTGAATGATGACACGCTTGGGCACCTTATAACGCGCCATAT
>JBEKCL010000123.1:0-10655 GCA_050014895.1 Dehalococcoidia bacterium | reverse complement strand
ATTTTCATGTTTTCTCCCAAATCATAATTAGCGGGACAGACAAGATTGCCGACATTCTCAATAATCAAGAGTTGAACTCCCTTGAGGTTGATAGTGCCGAGTGCATCTTGTATCAAATTTGCTTCGAGATGACATCCGCCGTTCGTAATAATTTGCACCACAGGAACGCCCAACTTTGCTACCCGCTGCGCATCCAAGTCCGTCTGCACATCTCCTTCAATCACTGTCATCCGAAGACTGTCTTTCAAGTATTCAAGAGTTCGTTCTAGGATACTTGTTTTACCGGAGCCGGCCAAGCATCTACCTGATCATTGCCACCGGAGTGGTGATTCTGTTAACCCTGCTTCTTCCTTACAGCCCATTGGCAAATATATTCGAATTTACCCATCTGCCGCCCATGTTCCTGGCAGCCCTGGTCATGATTCTCTTTCTTTATGTAGCAGGGGCCGAGGTGGCGAAGAGGTGGTTCTATAGCCGATCATAGATGTTATCAA
This sequence comes from Dehalococcoidia bacterium, assembly GCA_050014895.1. Taxonomy (GTDB): domain Bacteria; phylum Chloroflexota; class Dehalococcoidia; order GIF9; family UBA5629; genus JAFGLP01. The sequence continues at coordinate 10,161 of JBEKCL010000123.1, read as the reverse complement.
GAACTCGAAGAAACCCCCCTAACATTTAAAGCTTAAACCTGAACGTTCTTATGATATCGCTCTAGTTGCCAAGTTCGCATCCCTGGAAGACCTGCAAGCGTACCAGGTGCATCCGGTCCATGATGGCATCGGCTAGGGTGGGATCCGGCAGAGTCTCGTGCCAGTTTTCTAGTGGCAGTTGGCTGGCGATGATGAGGGAGCCTCTCTCGCTGCGTTCCTCGATCACCTCCAGCAGATCATGTCCCTCGAAATCTTTGAAAGGCGCCAGCACCCAGTCGTCCAGGACCAGCAGATCGTAATTGGACAACTGGTGAATTAACCGGGAGTAGGAACCGTCACCCCGGGCAGCGGTCAGTTCTACAAGAAGAATGGAGACCCGGTAGTACCTTGCGCTGAGATCATTCCGGCAGGCTGTATTGGCCAGGGCACAAGACAAGTATGTCTTCCTTGTTCCGGTAGCGCCGGTGATCAGACAATTGAGGCGTGAGAACTATCAACAATTTTCGTCATTCATTTTCCAGGGAGAAAGCATTATCTCTGGTTGTTAATGGAATATTTCGGGCTTAACCAAACACCGATGGAATTTATGTAGCTTCTTCTTAATTGACCACAAGCAGCATTAATATCTGCACCCATTTCTTTTCGTATAGTAGTTTCTATCCCCGCTGCCATTAATATATTACAAAACATTCCTAAATTACTTATAGAAGATTTCTTAAAATTATTTTCTCTTACTTCATTTATAGATATTAAGTTAACATGGCACAGCAATCCTTTTAGGATATTGCTGAGTTTCTTTGCGTTCTCCTTGCTATCATTGACATCTTTTACTATGGCATATTCAAAAGTTATTCTTCTATTGGTCTTTTTTATATAATACCTGCATGCATCCAGTATTTCATCTATGGAATATTTATTTGCTACTGGCATCATTGTCCTTCGTAAATTATCATTAGGTGCATGTAATGAAACAGCTAACGTTATTTGAAGGTTCATGTCCGCTAGTGCTCTCATTTTAGGAACTATTCCGCAAGTAGACAATGTTATACGCCTCTGTCCTATATTTAGGCTGTAATCTGAATTTATAATTCTAATAAATTCTATAACATTATCATAGTTATCAAGGGGCTCTCCGCTTCCCATGAGCACCACATTTGATATTCTATCTTTTATTTCCTTTTGAACTCTAAGTATTTGACTTATTATTTCACCACAACTTAAATTCCTAACCAATCCTCCAACAGTAGATGCACAAAATTTGCATCTCATTCTACATCCAATCTGAGTGGAAATACAGATTGAGTTGCCGTAGCCATACTCCATAACAACAGACTCGATTATGTTACCGTCACGATATTTTAACAAAAACTTATGCGTAGCTTCGAGTTTAGAATCATACGCTTGAACTACTTCAGGTATTTCAATATAAAAATGCCTCTTTAATTTTTGTTGAGTATTTTTGGAAATATTTTTCATTCCCTCAAAATTCCACGTTCCTTTATATATCCAAACAAATATTTGCTTGGCCCTAAATTCACTCTCATTATTTTCTTTCATCCAACTCTTTAACGCACTAAGATTTAAATCAAGAATATTTTCCATTTATTACACCTACCAATGTTTTTCCATTTCAGCTCAGTAGCGTTGATTTAAATGGGATTACGGTTGTCAACTTAGGACCTGGTGCAAAATAACCGTTGCATTTGTTTTATTTATAGAGGTCTGTTGACGTGCCCACACATAAGGCTTGTAATATAGCAAAGAGAGAGACGTGCTACAGTAATACCGGTACATGCACTTAGTATACACACATGCCAAGGATCCCATTGTAAAGTTTTTTTAACAGCTCTTAGCCAGAAGTCCCCTGTCCTCTAAGGCGGGGGATGCCGCAGGCCCAGTCCCATCTCCCACTTGAGACGTAGGATCTCTCTTGTTTTGCGCATAGACAGCCTCCTCGAATGTTTTTTATCGACCTTGCGGTCGATAAAAAGAAAGTCTTCGATATTAATGGCGAAAACCTTCGAGGAGTTGCCAGGTGAGTGTTAGAATAAGTGATTTTAGCGTAGGGTTCGTGCCAATTGCTATGTGGCTATTTATCCCTTTTCTGGGATCTTAGCAAGTGGTCGGACGGTTCGGAATGAGTGGTCGAAATCGGAATAGGTGGTCGGTCGTTTTCGGAATGGGTGGTCGACCGGAATAAGCACTACATCGATGTCGTATCCGGGGAACCATTTTCTTAGGTCTTTCCAGTAGAGCCGCGGGGAGCGGGTGAATGCTGACGGGTGTTAATCACGCCTCTCTTCCTGTTGTACGGCGCATATCCTTCAACCATTCCAGCGCTCCAGGCGTCTGCTCCCATGCCCTGCGGGAATTAGAAACATAGATGCTGGCTTCATCCTCATTCCCCAACCCATAATAATCCGGCAGCCTGAAAGGAATGGACTGCTCTCCCAGCAGGAATGCGGGAACATGCTCATTAACCCCGAAGGCTTCCATGAGCGTCTCATTGGAACGCTCATTGGCGCCTCCGGTGACCCGGAAAGTCCACAGAGCCTTATCGTAGGAGATGAAGCAGCTTTTCTCGTCCCCGTAACGCGCCATCAGCAAGCGCATCATGTCATCACGCCCACGAGACCGCACGATCCCAGGTTTCTTTCCGAAGCTTCAACAAGTTCTTGGCTTCAGTGGGGGATTGCCTTCCCCCCACTGAAGCTTATCAGTAAAACTTGGCTTGTGCCGAGCCTTCGGCGAAGGCGGAAGCCATAGTTGCACTGATCCAGAGGCTTAGCGCCACTTGGCTCCCACTTCAGTGGGAGTTTAGTGGCGGTTAGCCATCGGGTAACTCGTTAATACAGTGACGTAGCCGCTCTTATCCCACCGCTTCATGTACTCCGCATTCTTCAGGCCGGGCTGTAAGCCCGGATGCGGAGGAAGCGGGGGTATTAGAGCGGGTAGTCATCTGTGATAAAGGAGGCTACAACATGAGCAGGCTTTCGCCCATTTTCCCAAAAATATTATATGGCTTATATGGCGTAGATGGCTTGGTTCGGATATAATATAAGCAAGAGGTGGTAAAAATGATGAAGATGCTTTCTGCCAGTATAGCTCGTGACCGGTTTGCCGAACTTCGGCGTGAGGCATTAAAAGGCCAGGAAATTCTTATCGAAGATAGCAAGCAGCTTAATAGTCCCTTAATTTCCATTATTTCCACTGAGTTGCTAGACTCACTGACCGATTCTTTTGTCTTTGCTCCAAAATGGGAGGAGGACGAGGACGGTTCGCTCACCGTATCCCTTGATGAAATTGATGTCATTGGCTATGGCGAGACTCGCGAGGAAGCCGCCGAAGTGTTGGCTACTGCGGCCAGCGAATATACGGAATTGTATTTCTCCGAGCTATCGTTTTACCTGTCTCCAATGGTCAACCGTCTTTCTCACTACCCATACCTCCGTCGAATTGCTCGCTGTAGCGGAGATATCGCCAAAGTGAAGAAAGTTTTAGGAGTCTGAAGTGCCTCCACAATTTACCTTCGGGGATATCGAATCAATTTGCAGACGGCTTGGCTTATCCAAGGCTCAAAAAGGTAGCATGCTTTGGCTTGGGGTAGGACCGGACGGCCAATATCGTCAAACAACTATGCATAGCTATGGCGATGGTACCACCGTATCTCCCTCTACAGCCAAGAAAATGGCCGAACAACTGAAATTCAAAGATGTCGATGATATGTACGATTTTCTCAATAACCGTCATCGCAAATCTTAAAACAGGCTTGGCCTCGAAATATACATCCAAATGACGCTTCATCTTAGCCACATTACTTATGGGATTTCAGGATCGAGGACTATGAGAATACTCGTAGATGCAGACGCCTGTCCGGTCAGGCATATTGTTATCAAGGTTGCCAAAGATCACAAACTGCCAGTGGTTATGTTCATCGACACAAGCCACCAGCTTGACGATGGTTATTCCGAGGTGGTTACGGTTGACCAGCAGTGTGATTCGGTGGATATCGCCCTGATTAACAGGACGAATTCCGTGGATATTATTGTCACGCAGGATTATGGGCTTGCTGCAATGGTGCTTGGAAAGGGCGCGCGGGCAATCAATCAAAACGGGATGATTTATTCATCTGAAAATATTGATAGGTTGCTCTTTGAGCGCCACTTTTCCCAGAAGATCAGACGTTCAGGAGGGAGAACTTCTGGACCTAGAAAGAGAACGAGGGTGGATGATGAGAGGTTTGAGGCAGCGCTGCGAGGAATGATAGGGCGTTATTAGGTTGCCTGAGAGCATCCTGCTTAGCGGCTCCGGAGATCGCCGGTGACTTATCATTTATGCCAAGGTTCGACAAGATCTCCGGTAAAGTTTTGTACTACTGCACGTTGCCAATGTATTATGATAAGAGATAGATTAGCCATTCTTCCCAGAATGGTGGAAAAGAGGTTTGGAGATGGATCATGAGGAAAAAGCCGCCTCCGAGTCAAGTTTGACCATGCCTCAGATGGTGCTGCCCTTCCATGCCAACGCGGCTGGAAGGATGCACGGGGGCGAAATGATGAAGTTAATGGATTCGGCCGCCTATGTTGTGGCAACCCGCCACTGCCAACACAATGTTGTTACAGCCAGTGTCACACAGTTGTCTTTTCTCGAACCGGTCTTCATTGGCGATCTTGTAATCTGCTGCGCGAGAATCACATATACAGGAAGGACATCCATGGAATTGTATGTGAACGTCCAGGCGGAACACCTGGAAAGCGGCGTGATTAAGAATATTTCAGAAGGTTACTTCTTTATGGTTGCCCTGGATCGTAATGGACGCCCCACCATTATTCCTCCCTTGAAACTGGAAACAGATGAAGACCGGCGGTATTTCGAAGAAGCCCGGCAGCGCATTGCCAAGGTTAAAAGCTCAGTTCCTTGAATTGTTATCTTCTATCACCACCATTACGAAAAGGCAAGGAGACTCGCGTGAGAACTTGCCATTAAAGAGCATTTCTCCACCCCAGTATCGAGCAGACATGAAAAAAGAGCAACCGGCCAGGCCCATGTCCGCGCCATCGTACATGGCACAGCGGGTCACTGTCGAGGAGCACCTGGATCTATACCGGAGCTGCGGCTTTGCAGTGGTGGAATTATTCTGGTTATCCTGCATGCAGGCCGGTTTTTATTGTATTAAATGATCCGGGGCCTTTGATGTGATAATGGCCGAGAGTTCTGTGGCAAAGAAACGCATACCTTCGAGCTTTACCTGGCCTTAAACGATATTGAGCACCGGAAAACTTTCCAGGAGAATATGTATCTCTGACAGAGAATGACCTTAAAGAAGTGATCATTGCTGCCATTCGAAAGGCAAACTTGAAAGTGGGCAGGGTGATATTGGATATCCCGGACAGGATGCCAGAAGTTCAAATTACGGCGATATATCCAAGATCGACAGTGACACCTCATTAAAAAAGGCAGGGGACTTTCATGGCAACTCGTCTGCTCGAACCGATCATTATCAAGAACATGCACCTTAACAACCGCCTGGTCATGCCGCCCATGGCCACCGGCAAGGCCCTGCCGGGCGGACATGTCAGCCCGGAAATGCTGGCTTATTACAAGGAGAAATCTGCCGGCGGATACATCGGGCTTGTCATCATCGAACACGGCCATGTCAGCCTCGAAGGCAAGGCCAGCGAGCGTCAGTTGAGCGTGGCAGACGATTCGGCAATCAATGGACTCAGGGAACTGGCTGGCATCATACACGGCCAGGGATCAAAAGCGGTGATGCAGATCAACCACGCCGGCAGCGCCACCAGCAAAGATATCATTGGCACGGTACCCGTAGCCCCATCCGTTGTCAGCAATCCCGTTAAGAATTCAGTTCCCCGGGAGTTGACCAAAGAAGAGATTGGGGGAATAGTAAGGGCCTTTGCTGCTGCTGCCGGCAGGGTCAAGGAAGCCGGTTTTGACGGAGTCGAGATTCACTCCATCTACTGCTATCTCCTCAACCAGTTTTTCTCCCCCATAACCAACAAGCGCAACGATGAATACGGAGGGGATGTCAAAAACCGTGTCAGAATACACCTGGAGATTGTCAGGGTAGTCAGAGAGACCGTGGGTCAGGATTATCCAGTATTTCTTCGCCTCAGTGCTACTGATGGCTGTGAGGGCGGAACCACTATCGAGGACTGCAAGGTTGCAGCCAAAGCCCTTGAAGCTGCGGGGATAGACGTTCTGGATGTTTCCGGTGGTTTTTGCGGATTCAGCATCCCCGGCACAAGCCGGGAGCCCGCTTTGGCGGGCGCCGGTAATTTCGCTCCTCTGACCGAAGCCTTAAAGCAGGTGGTCAGCATCCCGGTCATTCTGACCGGCGGCATCAAGGATGCCAAGATCGCCGATCAACTGCTGCAGGAAGGTAAGGCAGACCTTATCGGTGTGGGCCGGGCAATAATGTCCGATTCGCTCTGGGCTAAAAGGGCCGTGGAGAGCTTGCGGGGCAGGTAAGAACTCTTACGCACTGCGCATTGCAGGGAGGTAAGTTCTTTGGAATAATAATTATGACTGCCGAAAAGGAGGAGGGCCGCCATCGATGAGCTTGGAACCTGGGATCCCCGGTCCATCTGTTAGTTAACATAATTATTACTAATGGGGGATTAAAATAAATAGGGTAGAGGCTGTATCCGTTGGCGTACAAGGGATACAGTATTTTTTTGTTCAATTTTAAGTTCGGATAATATTCGTTATAAGCAGTTGGAATCGGCGGATGTTCTGCGGCAAGTATCTCGAGCGCGACCTGGCTATGGCACTGAATGCGGAAGTGGATGTGATCGCCCTTGACGTTCGCACCATTCCGGCTCTAACAGCGCACCTGCAGCCCTGATGGATAACTTCGGCCTGCCGCTAGCATTCTGCCGGGCATCCCGTTTTCTGGACCACGAAAATGTGCGCGACCGTGTTTCCCTGCTGGCCGGAGGCGGTCTGGAATCGCCGGGGGACTTCCTGAAAGCCTTTGCCCTTGGTGCAGACGGCGTCTATATTGGCACGATCGCCCTGATCGCCATAACGCACACGCAGGTCTTCAAAGCACTCCCATACGAAACGCCAATAAAGGCAAAGAAGAATCCGGCAAAATGCTATGATGAAGATCAGATGTTAGCTCTCCTGGATGCCCTGGAGCATGCCCTGCTCAAATATCAGGTAATTGTAGATCTGGCCCCGGGGGCCGGCCTGCGCCGGGGGGAGATCATGGGCCTTGAGTGGAAGGATATAAACCTTGAGTTATGTACCCTGGAACAGCCCTGCCTCTTTCGGGAGCGTGGTGGCTATATGTGGTATAATGATATTAATAGAGAGGAGATTATTATATGACATTAAATTTAATTTGGACTAAGTGCCAAGGTGATGTTTGGGGTAGCCTGATTAACATAGACCTTACTCACCCATACTTAGACAGCATAGAAGGCGTGTACATAATTTGGCATGGTGGCAGGAATCCACGGGTTGTCCGGGTTGGGCAAGGAGTTGTGAGAGATAGATTGAATGTGCACAGAAAAAATAAGGCAGTTTTACAATATACAAATAGCGGTCCGTTACGTGTGACATGGGCAACAGTAGATGCTCGGTACCGTGATGGGGTGGAAAGATACCTTACTGAAAGGCTGGAGCCATTGGTTGAGGATCGCTTCCTAACGGTACCGCCAATAGAAGTGAATTTACCGTATCAGGGAATCGCGAAACAATAAACAGCTAAGCCATGGCAGAATTAAACCACATTTTTATCAAAACACTTCAAATTACCAACTCGTTATGTAGATTGCTGGTGCGAGATGATTGCAGGCGCATGGCACGGTTTTTGCCATAAATAAAAGTGATCCCATAGTTCGAGCGACTTCCAACCATGGCCTTCAGCTTGAAATGAAAGTTGTAAAGAGGCATACCTATCGTTAAAATGATTGACATTAATGGGTAAATACTTCCTCGCTATGCCTTTCAGCGCTTCCTGCCAGGAACAAGATGGGTACAGTTAGAAAGCTTGAAACGACCCATCTGGACAATCCTCTTTCACCCAATTCCTCCACTATGATCTCGGAAGTCTTACCTAAAGAGACATCCACCTCGACATCTACCCCCGTGCGGCCTTCTTCAGGGAGCGGGCGGAAGTGCCTTACTGCGAGGACTATCACCGACTTTTAGGACAACTATCCTTAATGTATCGATTGGGAAACGTTAATCGCCACAACGACGACCATGAAGATAACATAGAATCGTAGCCCCCACATGAATATTTTTAACCCGAGACCAAGTTTTCGCTCGCTTAAGTGTTGCATCCTTTTTTGACTTTCCTTATATTCTTGAAGAACGTTTTTAACCAGTTGCGGTTTGAGGCTTAACTCCGAGAGGATTACTTTATGATCCTCGGCTGGTTGTAACGATTTTACAGTATCCACGATGAACCCTCCTTAAGATAATGTCTATTGAAATAAGCTCGGAAAGATGACGCTCAAGGCGTAAAGCAACCCGGCCAGGGAGACAAATACGGCAACTCCGATTCCCAGTGTATTTAGCAACCAGGTGTTCTTGTGCTCACCCATAACCTCTTTGTCGTTCACGAGCAGCAACAAAAAAGCAATAGCCGGCGGCATGGTCAATACAGCAAGAACATTAACTACCAGCACGATGTATTCCAGTGGGAAACCCGGAATCGCTACCTCCCCGCCTGCGACCAACAGGACTCCAAACAATATGCCGTAAAACGGTTTGGCTTCCTGAAACAATTTGTTCAGGCTGTGGGCCTGCCTTCGCACTTCACCGTAGGCATATGCCGAGGACGTGGAGATCGTGGTAGCCGCCACTAACCCGGCCTCCAAGATGCCCAAAGCGAACATGGCACTGCCAAAATGCCCCACGTAAGGAACTAGGGCTTGAGCAAACTGGGCTGCTCCAAACTGACTTGCGTCCATGTGATGTACAAACAACGGTGCAGTAGCAATAATGGTGGCGATGGCGGCAACGGCTGCCAAAAGCGCGCCAAGGGCCGTGTCCATCCTTCCCTGATTTACGTCGTGCATTGACAATCCCTTGTCAGCCACTGCGCTTTGCTGAAAGAAAAGCATCCATGGGGTAATTGTGGCGCCAATGTCTGAGAGCAATATCAGGATCATAGTTGTGTTTAATCCCCCGGGCAATGGGCTGAAAGTAAAGAACGAGTGTGCAACGGCGCCCCAGTTCGGGTGGGATAAAACGGCTACCGGAATGAAGATCAGGTTGAACATCGCCAGGGCCAATACGGTACGCTCCCACGACCAGTAACGGCGGAAGGAATATGCGCCGGTGATGACGAGAATGCCGCCGGCTACAGCAACGTAACCAGGCACACCGAAAAATCCGGCTCCGGCAACAATGCCGACAAACTCCGTCACCAGTGTCAGAAAGTTTGTGAACAAAAGATCGATCATGGCGAAATTTCCCCAGAAGCGACCAAACCTTCGATAGATGAGTTCTGCATGCCCTGCTTTGGATATTGCCCCCAGGCGGACTGTAATCTCTTGCGCTATAAAGGCCATCACAAATGTAAGCAAAACGAAGGGAAGAAAAAAGCCGATCCCGAACTGTGAGCCTGTGGCTGCGTAGGATAACATCGAAGGGGCATCGTTTTCACCCAACATCACCAAAATACCGGGTCCGATCAACAACCACAACAGGGGCAACCAGCGGCGATGCTTCCTGGCGTGAAGAACCCGCAATCTGTCCAATGCCCTGGAAGTGTCTTCCCGGTTCGGCATGTCGACAGAGGTTTCAATCTCGAAACCCTTTACTCCTTGAATCTCAGTCTCCTTAAGCAAAATCAATCACCAGTCCTTTTCCTCTGGCTAAAACGTTTAGCCTCGTCTAACATTTTTATCCACGTGTATAAGATATGAGAAAAGGAGCAAAATGGTACAAATGAGTATGCACTTTTTAAGGCAATGCGCCAACGTAGGTACGGCCTGCCTGCTGGATGCGGTCGTCTGGAAAGAGAAATTGATAATCGCCATTCACGTCACCAGGATCTTGACCGAGTACAAGCCTTAAAGAAAAGATGCTGCAAGAACCCCTTCATGAAATTAAAAAAAGAGGGACGCTGATTATGAGCAATTTTTATTGAGGCAAAATGAAGCGACGAGGAAATGAAGAAGA
>JBEKCL010000122.1:0-10737 GCA_050014895.1 Dehalococcoidia bacterium | reverse complement strand
ACGGTCGCGGCTCGGTACGAGGGCGATGCGGCCCTGCGGCAAAGGGGTGGATCTTGAAGTTCTGGCTTCGTTGGCTCGCAAACGGGATAGCCATCTTCCTGGGGCTTTACCTGGTGGATTCCTTGCTCCATGGGCGCTTCCGGCTGGCGGCCACCTGGGCGGCGATGACCTGCTTCTGGTCGGCGCTGACAGGCAGGATAATGGGATCCACCCTGATATCTTCGATCTTTATTCCCAAGCCGGTTGCATGAGTATATGTCTCGGTGATCGCCTCTACACGTGCATCTACATCCGGCGGGCAGCCGGCATCTGTTATTACGGACAGAATTATCTCAGTATCATATACCACGGCCAACGGCATCATCTGTGCTTTGCTCTCAGCCTTGCCCGAAGCCGAATTAATAATGGCCCGTCTCTTGCAAAGCTTCAGAGCCGCTTCCGTGGCGACCGGGTTCATGGTGTCAATCGATAACGGCAGGTCTGTGACCGCCTGAACGGTATTGACCAGCCAGGAGGCAACTTCTTGGGGATTTTGGCGTGCCGGACCCATATTCAGATCAAGATAATCGGCACCTGCCGCCGTTTGCGATTTGGCCAGATCCTGAATGACGCCCGCGTCCCTGCTCTTTACTGCCTCGCTGATTGCCTTGGAAATAATATGTATATTCTCGCCAATTAAGTTCATTACCCGCCCCAAAGAATAAATAAGTAGTGCAAAATTTTATCACCCGCAATCTGCACATGCAAACATACTGTGTGAAATATATTCGCCAGGTCGTTCGGATAAAAAGTTCTTTAAGGCAAGGAGCCACGACCGACGAATTGGACAAAATGATGCGATCCGCCGGTCAAGTAATCCCGGAGCCGAGGTTTAGCAAAGGAAATCCTCCCACTTCTTGACGATCGCCCGGGGACATCGGTATTTAGTCACTATGTTCTTTATGAAACGAGGTAGGCTATGGCTTCCTCTTCTGTATCGCATGCTTTGGTCGACTTATTTCCGGTGACCCGTAGAAATCCCTGAAACAGAATGGACTTCAGGCCGGTCATCCCGACTACCGCTCTTTTTTCAATTCTTCCTTCAAGTTCTTTGCCTACTTTATTGAGCTTCTCCGTAAACTCGTTCGAGATAGTAGCATTGGTAAAATTGTGCATGGCAAGGTATTTGCCCTGTGACATGTTCGCCTTCTTCAGTCCTTCGTCCACAACCGCAAACAATTCCTCCGTTGTCTTTAGTCCTGTGTAATCCGAATAGAGTATTCGCTTGCCCTTCGCTTCAATCCACTTAACTCTGTCCAATTGATCCCTCCGTATAATTTAGATATGAGTGCAGATTAATAATAATGTCTGCCATCTCATATAAGAAGTGCCGAATGGCCATTCATATTGAGCTATAAGGACAATTTAGGCCACTAAATCATTCGAAATCCGATTTCACCCAATTTATTGGAGTCCCACAAAGGAAATCCGGTCCACCGGATGTCGTATAATTGTCCCATGCCTGAAAAAGAGAAAATCATTATTTATTGTGACGGGGCCTGCTCCGGCAACCAGTATAAGAACAATGCCGGAGGATATGGCTGCAGAACAAGCAAAGCGTGACGTCAGTTACCTGAACCAGTTTTTGAACCAAGCATCTTGAATTTCCCCAGCCGGACCAGTTCTTCGGGCAAACGCTGCATACCAGTTTGTGACCAACCCGAAATCCCATATTGCGTATTTAGCGCTTCCACATAAAAGTACAGCCCATCAACTGGTATTTTTAAATCAATAATCGGGACTGGCAGCTCGAAAATGGTAAGGCAAACGACCACCCTGGCTTCAATACCCAACTGGTTGCAGTGCCTTGCCAATTTGAGTGATTCGACCAGGGAATTTTTTTGCCAAAATGTTATCGACATAAATGTCGTAAAAAACAAATATATTGGTTAATAACTACTCTGCCACGCTTTAAAATTTACTTCTAAATCTCGCTCTGTTACTGGGTTTAGCATCAAGATATCCAAACTGATAGTTGAAGACGTTCGAATTGATGGGACCTAATAAGATACGATATGCTTCAGCAGCTACGAACTTCATGGAAATATTGAAACGTCCATCTTTATCTAATCTCCGGACGGATACAGGAATGCGCACGCCTTGAAGCAACCCAAATTTACATAGCTTGCTTGACTGCAAAACGTAGTCGCAATCCTCGGCCAGCATTGTCTTTTCGTTAAAACCGCCCACCAGTTGGTGAAATTCTTTCTTGATGAAGATGCAGAAACCGGGGGCATGGGGATAGATATTTTTAGTCGCCCGGAAAAACAGATTGACTGCGCCATGCAAATATTTGTCAATTTTTCGATCGCTTAAAGGATCCATTAAACATGAGGCGACAGAATAATTCTGCTCGCAAATTTCTGCCGTAGCTCTTTCTAAGAAATCAACAGGCAAAATTACATCAGCATCTAAAAAGAGTAACCACTCCCCTTGAGCAGCTATTGCGCCCGTATTGCGGCCGCGAGCCGGCATCCCGCCCCCAACTACCCTGGCCCCAGCCTTCGAGGCAATAGAACGCGTGGCATCCTTTGAATCATTGTCGGCCACTATAATTTCAAAATCTTTAAAAGTCTGCGCTTGAAGTGACTCTAAAAGGTAAGGCAAGTACTTCTCTTCATTAAAAGTTGGGATAATAATACTGAGCATAATAACCTCCGGTCGCTATATTAAAACAGTCATAATTTGATTTATTACTTTTCTTTATTTGCAAAAATGAGGGCAACCTTTCTACATTTCCGTAAGAAACAAATATATTAGTTAAAAATAATCTAATGTAAGGGTTCTGTCCTTAAAATCGTCCACACTTCACGGGTAAAATTATGTAGTTTAACCAATCCTTCCTTGTTCAATTTTTGCAGTGATGCTTCATATTTATCCGTATATTCCCGGTAGTTGCCGAGCATCCGTGTTACCGCTTGATTGGACAGAGAAAGTCCCATTATCAACCCGGCTAAGATGCTCATGCGCAATTTACTTACCGGTGCTTTCACTATGGCACCCACCGAGCTTTGTTCTGCTAATCCCTGTTTGGCTTCTCTGAGGCTCAGCAAAAGGGCAGTGACGATTCCGGCGCACTGCGCCAATGGCGACTGTATCTCCTGAGTCTTATTCAGCAATTCTTGAATAAGATCCTTATAGTTACCTGCCTTTCCCTGCTGGAGACCTGCCAATATTCGGGCTTTCACATTTTCCCATTCATCTGGAATATTGACCTCCCTGGTCAGATGCAAAAAGAACTCCTTTGCTTGAGCTGTCGGATAGAATAGAATACTTGACCGGCCCGGACCTGCAATCTCCTTTGGTGTGACATATTGCGATCCGATCATACCTTTTTGCTCCAATACTCTGAGCATGTCATAAGCAGTTGAATTACTAAGGCCCAGTTTCTTGGCGATCGCACTATAGTGCATCGGCTCTTTCATTTCCCTGTAAATGTCAATAACCTTACCGAGAAAAGCTTTTTGCCGGAAAGTAATTTTTGTAGCCGAATCACTCTTTTTCGCCACTTTTTAGCTCTCCATTTACGTTGTTAAGCAGTTATTGTTTTGTTAATTTCGGTTATTAACAGCACGCTAATTTTCCCAAAGAAACCAAAAATTATAATAGTCTATCACAGGATAGTTGTCAAGCGAACTATATGAAATCGGGGGCACCGGATGTCGTATAATTGTCCCATGCCTGAAAAAGATAGAATCATCATTTATTGTGACGGGGCCTGTTCCGGCAACCAGTATAAGAACAATGCCGGCGGCTGGGGCGCCATCTTTAAATACGGGGGCCATGTCAAAGAAATCCACGGGGGTGAGCTAAATACCACCAACCAGAGGATGGAACTGATGGCCTGCATAAGAGCCCTGGAACTGGTCAAGCCGGACGGGCATATCATCGATGTCCACACCGACAGCGCTTACCTGGCCAACGGCATTAATAAGAAATGGTATGTAAACTGGCAGCGCAACGGTTGGCTCAACTACAATAAAAAACCGGTCGAAAACCGCGACCTGTGGGAAAAACTCCTATCTCTTCTATCCAAATACAAGGTTAACCTGATAAAAGTAGCGGGGCACTCCGGCGATGAACTTAATGAAAGGGCGGACGAGCTGGCCCGACAAGGCATCGCAGACGTAAAAAGATAGTGTGAGGTAGCGAGGAGAATCGCTACGTACTCTGGTAATTGGGTTAATTGCCGATACCTAGTATAATTTTGTATTACAGTAATTTTGCCAGTGAGCCAGGAAAATGTCCGAAAATCATCATTATAAAAAGAAGAAGAAAGACGATATTATACGTGCAGACGACAAGTGGGAGCCGGTCGGCCATACTCCCATGCCGGACATCCCGGACCTGCGTAACTGGGACATGCGCCTGCTCAAGACTTATAAACCTTTTTATGCTCCCATGTGCGACCTGTGCTGTTTCTGTACCTACGGCAAATGCGACCTGACGGGAGATAAAAGGGGGGCATGCGGCATAGACATCTCCGCCCAGCAGGCAAGGGTGGTGTTGATGGCCTGCTGCATGGGCATGTCTGCCCACGGAGCACACGCCCGGCATGTCATCGACCATGTTATAGAGAAATATGGGGCTGAATACAAGATCAGCCTGGGCGACCAGATAAGCGTGGAAGCTCCCAACATCAGGTTGGTGATGGGACTGAAGCCGGAAACCCTTGGCGATCTGGAAAAAGTCATCACGTATGTGGAAGGGCAACTAATCCACCTGGTCTCAGCCCTGCATACCGGCCAGGAAGGGTCCAACCTGGACTTCGAGTCCAAGGCGCTGCATGTTTCGATGCTCGACCACGTCGCCATGGAAGCTGCGGATATCGCTGAGATCGTAGGGTTCGATTATCCCAAATCTACTGCCGATACGCCGCTGGTGGAGCTGGGCTGGGGAGCTGTCGACAGGAGCAAGCCGGTCATCCTGCTGGTGGGCCATAACCCGCTGACCGGAGTACGGATAGCCGATTATTTGAAAGAACATAACTTGCAAGACAAGGTTGAGCTCGCAGGCATCTGCTGTACTGCCCATGAAGTGACCCGGCATGACGACCATGCCAAGGTGATCGGGCCTCTGTCCCGCCAGCTTTTCTTCGTCCGTTGCGGCATCGCCGACGTCATTGTAACCGATGAGCAGTGCATCAGGACTGATATCCCTATTGAGGCTGCCAAAGCGGGTTCGGCCTTCATCGCCACGTGCGACAAGGCCTGCTACGGCCTCGAAGACCTGACTGGTAAAAACACCGGTGATATCATCAAAGCTATGACCGAAAGCGGAAAGCAGGCTTTAATATTCGATCCTGACAAGGCCGCGGAAGTTGCTGTCAAAGTTGCCCTTGAACTGGGGCCGAAAAGGGACAAGACCCTGGTCAAACCCGGGGAGGTCCCGGGACTCTGCAAAGACCACAAGCTGTGCAACATGTGCAGCCAGGCATGCCCGAACCTGCTTGAGGTTGGAGACTCCATCGAAGCAGCCAAAAATAGTAACCTCCAGCCGCTGGTTGAGGTATTTAATAAGTGCATCGGCTGCGGGAAATGCGAGCAGGAATGCCCCCGGCACGTACCCATCTTTAAGATGATGCAGGCCGCCGCCAGTTGGGAGACAGGCAAGCTGAGGGTCGGTCGCGGGCCGATTATGGATACTGAGATACGGAAAGTCGGAGCGCCGATCGTGCTCGGTACCATTCCCGGCATCATCGCTATCGTCGGCTGCTCGAACTTCCCCGAGGGAGCAGATGAGGTAGCTGAAATAGCCGAAGAATTTGCTAAAAGGAAATACATAGTGGTGCTTTCCGGGTGTGCCGCCATGTCGGTTGGCATGAAAAAGGACAAGGACGGGAAGACCCTCTACGAAAAATACTCGCCCAATTTCGAAGCGGGCGGCGTTATCAATGTCGGTTCCTGCGTGGCCAACGCCCATATCAGCGGGGCCGCCATCAAAATAGCCAATATCTTCGCCACCCTGCCCCTGCGCGGAAATTATGAGGTCATCGCTGACTACATCATGAACCGGGTGGGCGCCTGCGGCCTGGCCTGGGGAGCTTATTCACAAAAGGCCGCCGCCATTGCCACGGGTTTCAACCGCCTGGGCATCCCGGTGGTCCTGGGTCCGCATTCGGCCAAGTACAGACGGCTGTACCTGAGCCGTAAAGAAGAAGATGACTGGACGGTCATGGACGGTCGCGAAAGAAAACTGGTAGATACCGGCGAACCTTCCCCCGAGCACTTGATCACCGTGGTAGAATCAAAGGAAAGGGCGATGATCACCCTGGCCAAACTCTGCATCAGGAAGAATGACACACCGCAGGGACGCCAGCTAAAGCTGACCCATTATATCGGGCTGTATAAGCAGCACATGGGGAGCCTGCCCGATGACCTTCACCTGTTTGTCAGGAAGACCTCGGACATACCCATCTTTTTCAAGAAGGAAGTAATGGCCTATCTCGAAAAAGTGGGCTGGAAGGAGAAGCAGGTACTGACACTCCCAACTTTAATCGGCACTTATGAATCGGACGTCTCCATCGACTCAGTAATCCATTGATTGGTGGGTTTGAACACAAATAATATAAAGGAATAACAGGGTAAATCAGGAAATGACAGGCAATCTTCCATATCACCGGGTCAACGTGCTGACAGGAACAAAAGCAGCCCGCATTATCGAGGACCCCGCAGAATACGCCCTCTTGATTAAGAAGGCGACCAGGCCGCTGCTGGTAGTAGGCCCCCGGGCGCTAACCATGTCATTAGACAGCAAACCGATTCTCGATTATGCGATAGAAATCGCCCGAACACTGAATATACCCGTTTGCGCCACAGCGCACACCCGCAAGAAGCTGGTCGAATCGGGCATTGAGCCGGCCAGCAGTTATGATCTGATGGAGATAATTAACCACCTTAAAGATCCTCAATGGTTCGGTGTCAGAAAAGAAGGCAATCACGACCTCGTTATTTTCATCGGGGTGCGTACCGACCTGGCTGAGCAAGGATTATCGACACTCAAACACTTTGCCAGGCACCTGAGGACCATGACCTTATGTAAATATTATTACCCGAATGCCTCCTACAGCCTGCCTAATCTTAAAGACGGCAAGTGGAAGGAATTCCTGGATGGTTTATTAACGAATCTGAAGGAGAATGCACAATAAAATGGATGGTGTATTTCCGGTAGACATAGGCCCTCAATATGAGGGTGAAGTAATCAGGAAGGCGGACCTCTACGTGGAATTCGGTGGGCCGAATGTAAACAGCAAGTTCGAGCTGCTTACTATCAAGAGCCCGGACCAGGTGGAAAACGAAAAAGTTGAAGTCATCGGTCCGGATATTCAGGACATGAAAGAAGGCAACAGCTACCCGCTGGCACTGATGATCAACGTCGCCGGAGAGCGGCTGGAAAAGGATATGGAGCCGGTGATGGAACGCCGCATGCACCTTTATGGCAATTATATAGAAGGTTTCTACCATATGAACCAGCGGGATGACGTATGGATGCGGCTTAACAAAGAGGCTTTCGGCAAGGGATTAAACTCCCTGAAGGAGATTGGAAAAATCCTGATGTTCCTCTACACTTCAGAGCTGGACGTCATCGAGAAAATCGCCATTACCTTTGTTACGGATGAAAAGAAGGTGGCGGAATTGTTGCCGTCTGCGCGTGAGGTCTACAAGGCCAGGGACCTGAGGGCCAGGGGCCTCAAAGAGGAGGATGTGGATGAATTCTACAGTTGCGCCTTGTGCCAGAGCTTTGCCCCCACCCACATCTGTATCGTAACCCCTGAGCGAATAGCCAACTGCGGCGCAATTAACTGGTTCGACGGTAAAGCCGCCTATAAGCTGGACCCCGAAGGGCCGGTACAGCGCATAGAAAAGGGTGAATGCCTTGACCCGGTCAGGGCCGAATACACAGGTTGCAACCAGATTGCAGCCGAAAAATCGATGGGTACTTACACCAGGGTTTATCTGCACAGCGCCTTCGGTTATCCGCATACCTCGTGCGGCTGTTTCCAGGCCATCTGTTTCTATATACCCGAAGCCGACGCCTTCGGTATAGTCAACCGCGATTTTCCGGGTGACTGTGTAATCGGCACATCATTCTCTACCATGGCGGGTGAAGCGAGCGGCGGCCACCAGGTTGAGGGTTATCTTGGCCTGGCCCTGGAATACTTGAGGTCACCCAAGTTCCTGCAAGCGGAAGGCGGATGGAAACGTATTGTATGGATGCCAAGCATCATAAAAGAAATGTACCGGGAAGCCTGCCCGGAAGGTCTATTCGATAAAATCGCCACGGAAGACGACGCTAAAAATACCGACGAACTGGTCGAGTTCCTGAACAGGGTAGGACACCCCTGGATTAAGGGCGAAGTGGACCTTCCGGTATAAACATTAGTCCGCTGAAAACCGTTGTTATTAAGTGTGAGGCCCTAACATCCCGCACTTACATAAACAGATGCATTCAGGCTTGGGATATGGTATACTATTCGCAAGATTGCAAGTGCTAGTGTGCTTTAGCTCGATAAACACAAGATATTGTGGTCATTAACTTAACAATAAGCTGCTGTAGGGCAGGGTTTGGACAGACGAAATCCAATCGAAAGAAAAAACCATGAATTCAGAACAAATCAACAATTCCAATAACGGCGAATATACTGCGGAAAATATCCGCGTCCTCGATGGGCTGGAAGCAGTCCGCATGCGGCCGGGCATGTATATCGGAGATACAGGCAAAGACGGCCTGCATCACCTGGTGTACGAGATCGTCTATAACAGCATAGACGAAGCAATGGCCGGTTATTGCGACCGCATACAGGTCATTATAAAACCTGATAATGCGGTCACGGTCATAGACAACGGCCGCGGTATTCCCGTAGATATTCACCCGGAAAAAGGAGTCTCCGCTCTTGAAGTCGTCATGACCACCCTGCATGCCGGCGGCAAATTTGGCGACGGCGCTTACAGCGTCTCCAGCGGCCTTCATGGAGTAGGCGCCTCCGTTGTCAGCGCCCTCTCATCCTGGTTGCGAGCAGAGGTACGGCGCAATGGTAAAATCTGGCGCCAGGAATATAAGATGGGGGCAAAGCAGGATGATGTCAAGGCAGTAGGCAAGACCGCCGAGACCGGTACAACTATTACCTTTATGGCAGATACGGAGATTTTCGGTGAGGTCAGTTTCGATTTCACTGTCCTTTGTGAGAGGCTGCGTGAGCTGGCTTTCCTCAATAAGGGGGTCGAAATAAGCCTTAAAGACGAGAGGACTGATAATGAGATGGCGTATTTCTTCGAGGGCGGCATTGCCAGCTTGGTCCGCCGTATCAACAAGAACCGCCAGGTGCTTGATAAGTCGATCTATATCGAAGGAAGGGTCAACAGCACTGCCGTCGAGATCGCCATACAATATAACGACGGCTACTCGGAAAATGTGACCGCTTTCGCCAACTGCGTAAACACCAAGGAAGGCGGCACCCACATGACCGGTTTCCGGGCAGCCCTGACCCGCGTACTTAACGATTATGCCCGCAAGAACAAGTTCCTGAAAGATAACGACCCCAACCTGTCAGGCGAGGATATCCGTGATGGGTTGACAGCTGTGGTCAGCGTCAAGGTCGGCCAGCCTCAATTTGAAGGCCAGACCAAGGCCAAGCTCGGCAATCCGGAAGTTAAAGGCCAGGTGGAATCTATTGCAGGCGACGGCCTGAACGAGTACCTGGAAAAGCACCCTGAAGAAGGCAAATCCATCATCGACAAGTGCTTACTGGCTGCCAAGGCCAGGGAAGCCGCCCGCAAGGCCCGCGACCTGATCTTGAAGAAGACCGGGCTCGAGTTCGGGACTTTGCCGGGCAAGCTTGCTGACTGCTCCAGCAACAATCCCAAAGACTGCGAGTTGTACCTGGTGGAGGGCGACTCGGCAGGCGGCTCGGCCAAACAGGGGCGCGACCGCAATTTCCAGGCTATTCTCCCGCTTCGCGGTAAAATCCTGAACGTCGAGAAAGCCGCTAAGGATAAGATTTTTGATCACGAAGAAATACGTGCAATTATCACCGCCCTGGGCACGGGCATCGGTGAGCAATTCGAGCTGGGCAAGTTACGCTATCACCAGATCATTATCATGACAGATGCCGATGTAGACGGCGCACACATCCGCACTCTGCTGCTGACCTTTTTCTACCGCAACATGGCGGACCTCATTCAAAACGGTCATCTCTTCATCGCCCAACCACCGCTTTACCGCATCTCGGCCGGTAAAAAGCAAACCTGGGTCTATTCGGATTCAGAGAAGGACGCCGAACTGATCAAACAAAAAAGTGGGGGCAAGGTTGATGTCCAGCGCTATAAGGGTCTCGGTGAAATGAGCCCAGTACAGCTCTGGGAAACAACCATGAACCCAGCTACCCGGACACTGCTCAAAGTCCAGGTGGATGACGCTTTGAAAGCCGATGAGATATTCCACGTATTGATGGGAAGCGATGTGCCGCCCCGCAAATCATTCATCCAGGCGCATGCCCGCAGCGTCAAGAACCTGGATATCTAAGACCCGTCAACTTTCCAGCGTGATATCATAATTGGCTATCGGGCTGCGGTGAAAACCCAGGTTCTCCACATTTTTTCGCAGTTTCTCATTTTTTTCTGGGAAAATAGCACGTACCGTATTGACGCCTTCCTTTGCGCACCGGTCAAGCACTTCGTCTACCAGGCGTCTGCCAATCCC